>NZ_CP095745.1 GCF_022049065.2 Niallia sp. Man26 | reverse complement strand
AAAAGGTTGGCTCGTCACAAGAAAAGAGCTGAATATTTCTTAGGTAGAATTGCAAATCAGAACCCAAAGTTCTTTAAACATTGGGAATTAGGTATTAAGCCTACGGCTGAATAATGGGAGCCGGATGAGCTGAGAGGTTCACGTCCGGTTCTGAGAGGGACTACTGGGGAGGTTCCAGTGGTCTACTTGCCTCGTCATCATGTGTGAATCTGAGGAAGAGGCTAACGATTTATATACCAAACTAAAACCACACTTAACAACTAGAGGTTTAGAGTTAGCATTAGAAAAAACTAAAGTAAATCATATTGAAAATATGGGTTTGATTTCTTGGGTTTTAACATAAGAAAATACAAAACTCACAATGGGAATAAAATTCTTATCAAAGCTTCTAAAGATGGCATCAAAGCTGCTAAAAAGAAAGTAATCGATAAAACAAGACAATTCTATGGAAAAAACGTACAAGTACTTGTCAGTACACTTAATCCTATAATCATAGGTACGGCAAATTATTGGAGCCCAAGTGTCGCCAAAGAAGTCTTTACCGAAATGGATTCTCATGGAGAACTCAATACAAGTTCCTAAGAAGGCTACACCCAAAAAAGAGTTGGCGATGGATTAGTCAAAGGTATTACAAACCAGACAAAAGTGGTCAAAGTAAGAGTAAGTGGATACTTACTGACCCTATAACTAATAACCAACTCAAAAGGATGTCTTGGACACCGGTTGTACAAATCAAATATGATTACAGTCCTTTTAACAAATACTTAAAAGGATACTTTGAGAAACGTGATATTAAAGAGTTCGATAAAAATAATGTAGCTTATAGGCAGAAGTTAGCTAAAAAGCAAAAATACAAATGCCCTATATGTAGCCATTCAATAACAGATTGAAGGGTTAGAAACACATCACAAAATCCCTAGAGTTAAAGGCGGAAGTAATGAATATAAAAATCTAGAATTAGTTCATATCTCTTGTCACATTGAATACCACAAGGTATTCCCCGCAAAAGGAGAAACTCCAAATGATATTCAACTCAAAAGCGTGAAGAGATATATCAAAAACAAGAAGCTATCATGACTAATCTAGCCAAAGCTTGGACAAAGGCATGCTTGAGCCGTATGTTGGGAAACTAACACGTACGGTTCTTAGGGGGGACGGTGGCTGAAAGGTTGCCCTTCTACCCGACAAAAGGGAGCGATAACCTCAAACCCTTACCTATCTGTATTAAGTGAATTAATTTACAAAGTATATAATTAATATAACTTTCTGGGTAACTACGGAGTCTTTTAAGAGTAGTCCATCCTACATTAAGGGTAAACTCTTCTTATTGGAATGTTTGACAAGGAAAAAAGGCTACTCCTTTTTCCCTTCAATCATTGTGTTTTTATCTAGTATTTTTTGAAATCCGTAATTACACATAGCATAAAGGTAAGCAGAAGAAAATAGGAAAACTTTGTTTGCTTTTTTCAGTTTATAAAATCCATGCTTTTCAAAAAAATTATTAAGTGGTATAGCAAGTAGAATATCCATTATGGCATTAATAATAGCATACAACCAAAATTTCTTAAATGTGAAATGGAAAATGAGTATATTTCCTACAAAGTAAGGACCGAAGATAAAAGTAAAGGCGCTATTAATCATTCCATGAATTCCTCCTTTAACTTTCCACCATTTGAATTTCAAGGAGAGAAATGTTTCTACTAATAGAAATATCGTTGAAAATAGAGTGACAGGTAAGAACCTAAAAAAGGATTTCTTGGGGACTAATAAAAGGCTACACCATGATACTAAAATGATTAAAATTCTGGTTATAGTTACAAACATCCTTAGAACTCCTTTTAAATTTGTGTATCCAGCGATACCAGCTATTAATTATGAGCAGAGTAAATACCTCCTCCAAAAAAATTGGTGGCTGACATAGTTGGAAGGAATATATTTATTTTCTTCTAACAATAAAGTTCTATACATGATTTTTAGTTACCATCTTATTATTTTACCATTAAATTAAGCAAAGAAACCCCCACTGGGATAGTGAGGGGTTAACGTGGAAAGGAAAAAATTTTAATCAAACCTTTTATAATTTTTCCCACCTGTGTAGAATTATTCTCTTATGCAAGAAACTCGGCAGGATAGCATTCCTGTAGAGCGTTATTTTTCAACTTTGAAAAAAATAGGGCTCCTCAGTAAGATATGAGTATAGAAACCACTCTAAAACTCAACCTTAGGAGGAACCCTACTATGAATTTTAAAATGCAAGAGAAACAAAATCAAGATGAAAAAGATGAAATCCATTATGAAATTAGTCGGTAAATTGGCAAGGGTATTTGTAGGAATAGCACGTAATAACGAAGCATATTGTGCCAAGAAGGTTCAACCATATTTAGATTTGGTTGCTTAATTAATTATAGGGTTCTAGAAGAGAACATATAACCATCAAGTGTTGTCTTATTCGTAGGATTTCAAATATGTACGGAGTACCAGGTTTCTTCAACTAAAGGGCATTATGACCCATCAGGATAGCATAACTGGCCTCCACCCCTTGGATAGGCATAACGAAGGAATGAGAGGGCAATTGACCCGTTGAGACATGGGAGGGAAAGCCTCCAGGGCGGCGGAGAAGTGTATTATATGGTAAAATATGGAGTGTTAGCTACCTCCTTTATTTATCCATGCCTTCACGAAGCCAAAAATAATCTGAACTCATTAACATCGTATATTATCCGATTAAAAGGGTTATGAAATCCTGCGAATAAGTGAGCATTCGAGAGATATCCGTATCAATCTGAGGGAGTTGGAGAGAAATTAAATTGCGAACTATATCAAAGAAATATTGTTCTATTATTCACTCTTTAATTCACTGTTAAAAAAAGGTAAAGTAGTTGAATTAGATTAAATTTCTTTAATTAAACTATACCAAGATTTAAATGAAATTTTTTTCAGAAAACATCCCCTCGAGAAAACAGAGAAGATGTTTAGGAAAGTTCTTGGGAGACCTTTGCCCTAGATTGAATATAACATTATTACCTGAAATAATATACATAATTATATTAGCAGTAAGACCTACTTAGGAGTTTTTTCGTTTCTACTTTATTTAGTATAACTTAAATAATGCTAAAAAGGTCTAATTTAAATTTATGAAGATGAGCAAGGCGGGGGGAGTATTCCTGTATTAAAATAAGATTCTTAATTAACAATTGGGGCAGCATGACCGACATCTACCTAATGGAAAGGTTGAACGATGGAATGTAGGAGCGTAGACTCTGTGAGACTTGGGAGGGTAGACCCCCATAAGAGATGTAGACATCCATTGGTGTGTACATACCTATTTAACCAACTTTTTGACATGAACCGAAGGTTGGTTAGTTTCTTGCGCTCATTTTCTTTGTAAACTGCTTATTTATGATCTTCTCACACTAACCAAATCTATAGAGTTAAACAAGTTAGATAGCCATATGGAGAAAAACTGCGTATTTAAGAGATAAGTATTTGTTTATTGAGGGAGGATAGTGTAAGTACATTTATTCACAAAGTAGATAAAAACTCCTCCGAATAGGAGGAGTATGCTAAAAGCGTACTATGAAAATCAACCAATCATTATCTTTTCTTCTGCGTATTTATAAGGTAATTTGTTTTGTTTTTTGGCTAATGCGAATGCTATTGTCAATGGTCCGACCCGTCCAATGAACATAAGTAGTGAAATAGCAATTTTTCCTACCGGACTTAAATCAGGCGTTAAGCCCAAGGACATACCCACCGTTGCAAAAGCCGAGATAACTTCAAATAAAATGACATTTAATGGGGCATCCTCTGTAATGGTTAAAATAAAGGAAATAATGGACACGATCCCTATAGAATAAACTGTTATGGCAAATGATCGGTAAACTAAATCCTTAGAAATGCGTCTTTCCATAATATTTATATCATCATTCCCTCGAATTAGGTTCCAAATAGCTAGAAGGATTATAAGAAATGTTGTCACTTTAATTCCACCAGCTGTACCACCTGATCCTCCACCAATGAACATCAAAACCATTGTAACAAACTGAGTGCTTAGTGATAATTCAGACATATTTAAACTGTTAAATCCTGCTGTTCTTGGAACAACTGCGTGAAAATAAGCACCTAAAACTTTGTCTTTTAAAGATAAAGATCCTAACGTTCCAGGATTTTTAAATTCTAATACAAAAATAAGGATAGTAGGAAAAACAATAAGAATTGCTGAAATCCATAGGACTAATTTTGTATGAAGAGTAAGTTTTCCCGTGAATTTTTTTCGCCAAATATCTAGGATGACCGTGTAGCCTAATCCACCAATAAGTAATAAAGAAGTTAGGATAAAAACTACAATAAAGTCTCCAGCATAACTAGTGATACTTCGATAATCTCCCATTATATCAAAACCTGCATTATTAAATGCAGAGATGGAGTGAAAAATACCATAATAGATAGAAGTCGGGAAACCAAGATCAACAGACCATCGAATAGATAAAAACAAAGCACCAATAGCTTCAAATAGTAAGGTGAAAAGAAGAATAAACTTTACTAATCTTACCATACCTTCTAGTGAAAGCTGATTTAACGATTCTTGAATCATCAATCTTCCTTTTAATCCAATGTTCTTACCAAGAAATATGGCAATCACAACACCAACTGTCATAAACCCCAAACCGCCAGTTTGGATTAAAAACAAAAGAACACATTGACCAAAGATGGTAAAGGTAGTTCCAGTATCAACTACTACTAAACCGGTAACACACACAGCAGAAGTTGCTTCAAAGATAGCATCAAGAAAAGAAAGTTCATGACCATCATTAGTTGAAATTGGTAACATAAGCAAAAGCGCACCAATAAAAATGAGTGATAGAAAACCAATAGATAATATTTGTGCCGGATTAAATTTTATTAATTTCCCCATATTACTTTCTCGCTTAGTTATTCTCACAATGTATCCTCCAATAGTAATAGCATATATACAAATGAAGTGTACACCTTTTTGTTATATTCTACAATTCACTTTTATTATCTAATTAAAAGAACCGTATCCTTCAGGAATTGCCTAGTTACTGTTTTTTCTAATGAGATGAATTATGTTTTAAACAAAATTATTTGTTTGCTGTTTACTTTTTAATGGTTATGAATAATCTGGTGCCCAATAAGATATGTATGCAAATGCAATATTAATAAGAAAAGGTTCGAAACTTCCTTCCCTTATACATCATTATCAGTTCTCCTTTCATAGATAGGTTACCAAAAGCATAAGCGAATATAGCAAATAGTGACTATATCTTGCTATTAACATCCATACTAAATATATGTATTTTAATTTTGATAAAAGGAGATAGAACGTTGAATTTAGAGAGATGGTTCCTTGTTATATTTTCAATTGTTTGCTTGTTAGTTTTAATTAAGTTCATTCCAAAAGAAAAAAAAAGAGATGCCTGGGTATTATTTTTATTTCTTCAGGTTATTACTTGGCCAGCAGGCTTAATTGCAGTTGAAATGGGTTGGATTGAATATCCTACTCAGTTACTTCCTGATGCAAATAGTTATAATAAAACTAGTTTCTCTTTTGAGTTCTTCTTCTTTCCAATTGTAGCAATCATGTTTAGCTTATACTTTCCAAAAAGAAAATATTGGTATTTGGTTCTTCTTTATTATGTAGGGGTTTCAGGTTTTTTTACTATGTTTGAAGTGGTATTAGAAAGAACCACGACCTTAGTAACGTATCATGAATGGAAGTGGTATTGGACTTTTATAACAGTTATCATTTCTTTATTAATAAACGATTTGTTTTACAGGTGGTGCAAGAAAGGACTTATTATGGTGAGAGAACATGAAAATTGAACCAATCATTTTAAGTATTTCTTGGTTAGTTTCATTTCTAATATTAGTCATTTTCATTCACCAAAAAAACATACGGATGTACCTAGTTACTTTTTTATTTACATCAACAATAGCCTGGATATATCAATATTTTCAATTAGTGATGGGATTCTTAGAATTCCCAGGGAGAGAATTTAGTAAAGCAACAAAAATGAGCTTTACTCTTCACTATATTGTTTATCCTACATTTGCAGTATTATTTATCCGATCTATATCAAATTTAAATAGAGAAAGAATTATAATAGTAAAAATAATAATTTTTTCCATTTTAATTTCTATTTTTACATATGCTATTAGTACTTTCATTTCTTTAATTGAATATAGAAATTGGAACTTTTTTATAGGTGTAATTAGCAATATTATTATTCTATATATAGTTAAACAATTTGTTTTTTGGTTTAAAAGGGGATTAATGGAATGAGTACAATTACTAGTAAAAAAATTCTGATGTATGTCCAACGCCGATTATGTATTTTTCACAGTAAAATAACTGTTAATACCACGTTGATATAAAAAATGATCTCTAATCATTTATAGAGATCATTTTTTGTACGCATATAACCGGAATATTCAATTGATTTTTCTAACTACTTGTTTCTATGGAACGCATTAAACCACATTATTCATGTTTTTTTTCTTTCTAATTGGCCAAGCTTCTACACCCTTTAAACCCTTAATATCATCACGATAAAAAACGGGCTCTTTCCCCAGTCTACGCTGTTTCATATAATGGTCCAGCGCTTTAAAAGCAATAGGACCGAGGATAGCGATTGCAGTCAGATTAACTAGTGCCATAATTGCCATTGTAAGGTCCGCTAAATCCCAAACGATTTGCAGGTTAGCTACTGCACCAAACATAACCATTCCGAGTGCCAGTATACGATAGAAGTTTAAAAAGGTTTTGCTTTTACTGATAAACGGCAAGTTTGCTTCCCCATAATAATAACAGCCAATAATGGAGGTGAAGGCGAATAGAAAAATCGCTATTCCTAAAAAGATGCCACCCCATGTTCCAAAGTGTTCAACCATTGCTGCTTGTGATAATTCAATACCAGTTAGTCCTGATCCATAGGCATCTGAGGTAAGAATAATAAAAGCTGTAGCAGAACAAACAAGCAAAGTATCAAAAAATACACCTAAAGCTTGAATAAAACCTTGTTTAGCTGGATGAGAGACAGATGCTGTAGCAGCGGCAATTGGATCTCCTCCAATTCCAGCACCATTGGAGAAAAGTCCTCTTTTTACCCCGTTCATAATAGCTGCAGCTATACCTCCACCAACGACTTGCTCCATTCCAAAAGCACTTTTAAAGATTAATGATAAAACATGAGGTATCTCTGTAATATTTGTAATTACTACAAAGACAGCGAGTAGAATATAGCCAAAGGCCATAAAAGGGACAATAATAGAAGAAATATCAGCAATTCTTTTTATACCGCCAAACACAACTAAGCTAGTAAGAATTACTAGTGCAACCCCAGCAATAACTGGGCTGATACCAAAAGAATTTTCTAAAGCAACTGCTATAGTATTACTTTGAACAGCATTAAAGGTGGTACCATATGACAGAATCATCATAACAGCAAAAATGAAACTCATCCATTTTTTATTTAGCTGTTTTTTCATATAGTAGGCAGGACCGCCTTTAAATTGTCCGTTATCTTTTGCTTTATAAATTTGAGCTAATGTGTTTTCAACAAATGAACTTGCACTCCCAAGGATGGCAACCATCCACATCCAAAATACTGCTCCAGGTCCCCCAATTGCTAAGGCAATAGCTACTCCTGCAAGATTGCCTGTACCAATTCGAGTACCTGCCCCTACGAAAAATGCTTGTAGAGAAGATATTTGTTTTTTACTGGTGTTTTCTGAATCTTTCTCTTTCACTCTCAATAGTCGGAACATTTCCCTAAGATACCTGACTTGTGCAAATCTCGATCCAATGGTGAAATAAACACCTAATAGTAACAAGACGGCAATAAGCACATACCCCCAAAGTACAGTGTTTCCACCGGTGATAAACTTTTCAATAATATTCACGCAACCCCTCCCAAAAATTTTATGTTTCCGATTATCTCGAAAAAAACTATATCTGTCAAATAAATTTGCTGTTCTTTTGCAGTTGTTTCTTTAAAGGGTGAGATTACAAAATTGACATCAGCCCTTATGGTTACTAGCGTTAACTTGCTTGCTGTTAAATAAAATATTTTTTTAAAAAATTTTATTAATCTGAAAATATTCTAAGAAAAAATAAAATGACGAGCACTTGATTTTGTTTTCTGTTTTATAGATGGATTAATGTTTGAAAAAACTCATTTAATTCATAATTTCTCATTGTATTCCTTGGATAATTTTAACTTATAAGTCACAAGATAAAAAAATGGAGCTAAGCAACAATTTTAGGAGATTAATTTTATGAAATGGTTAAAATGGTTTATACTGTTAAGTTTTATACCCCTTTTATCAGGTTGTTGGGATAGAACCGAGTTATCCAAAACTTCAATTGTTACTGGGATGGCAGTTGATAAAGGGGAGTCTTTTAAATATAAGCTAACAATTGAAACAACAGAAGCAAGAGAGATGACACCACAGACTGCAAGTGGCTTAGCTCCTTCTAATATTGCTTCTTTAGAAGGGAATTCAGTTGCGGAACTTGCTTCCAAATTTAATATTGTCAATGCGACCATACCCATTTACTCTCATATGAGAGTTTTGGTTATTAGCGAGGAAATTGCTAAAGATGGAATGTTAGATTTTATGGACTTTTTTGATCGGAATCGCCAAATTAGAGATGACTTTATGATTGTTATCGCAAGAGCAGGAAAAGCAGAAGAAATATTAAAAGTAAATAATATGTACAAAAAAAGTGCTTCTCTTAAATTATTTTCGCAATTAACTACGATGCAGAAAGATTGGGGAGGAGCACCTGATATTAAGTTGAACGATTATACTCGTATTTATAATTCAGAAGGACAGGCTCCAGTCCTTCCTGCAGTTCAATTAATCGGAGATCCGAAGAAAGGTGGAAATGTTGAAAATTTGAAAAGTGAAGACCCTGATAGTCAAGTTAAAGTGAACTCATTGGGAGCATTCAAAAATGGAAAACTAGTAGGGTATGCATCATTACGTGAGGTAAGGGATTTGCTTTTCGTCCAAGATAATATAAAAAATACAGCTATTACCGCAAACTGTGAAGTCGGAGCTAAAGAAGGAGATAAAAAGTTTGAATATCGAGTTACACATTCAAGTACGAAAATAACAGCCAAAGAGGTGAAAGGTATCCCACATTTTTATATAAAAATTAAGACAGAAGGAATATTGGATGGTACAACTTGTGCAAATAAGTTAGAAGGTAAAAGTACTTTTGAAAAACTAGAATTATCTATAAATAAAATAATGGAAAGAGAAATACAAGACTTTATAATAAAAACAAAAGAGCAATTTAATGCAGATATTTTTGGATTTGGTGATCTCTTAAGAGAACAGGATTATAAAAATTTTAAAAAATATAAAGATACATGGGATGATGGATATGCTAATGCAAAAATGCATATTTCTTTCAACTCGGAAATTAAAAGAAGTGGATTAAGGAAAGGTGGTTTCCTTACAAATTAGCCTTTTAGTTTAAATCTAAATCTTAGTTAAATGAATATTGCAAGGCATGTTTTTGATAGGGATATAAAGGCAGAAATTCTTAGAAATTTTTCTGCCTTTATTGATCAAGTTGGTATTTCTTATATTAGGAAGCCAAGAGACACCCTCTGAAAAATTATTAGAATTATCATTTTTCAAGTCCTGATGGGATTATTCTCTTTCTTGATCTTAATTCAAACGTAAGTAATTTATTTAGATTTAATATCAACATAAAAGAAGCCATTAAATTTAAAATATTGTTGTTTGATATGTAATTTTTAGCAATATATGCTAACATAGTAATAATAAAATTAACTGAAATGGGAGGAACCTGTCATCAAGGACATTTTTTGTCTATTGATGATAGGTTTCTTTTGGTATAGGAGGGAATTAAGTTGTTTGGGAAATTTAAAGTTATTTTAGGTTTTCTTGCTGCTATACTAGCTCTTCTGGGAACAATAACAGATAGTACACTTATATATTCTTTTATGTATTTATTTCTTGGTTTATTATTTTTAGTAATAGGATTGTCCGAACTAAAGAGCATTCAAAAAGTTGCTCCAATATTAATGATACTTCTAGCTGGTTTGTTTATATTGGGATCCTTGTACATTATGTTGTTCCAAATATAAAAGGAGTTTATAAAATGTAAGAATATATTTTTTCTGTTTTTCATTCGATAGCTTTCATCTCCGTTCATAGAAGATACTTCTACCCGATGTATTGGTATATAAATTTGGGGTTTAGGGATAATAAAGAGTAAGCTCCTTTATATTAGATATCAAAAAGATATATATAAATAATCTTCTATTTATGAACCATTTAGGGGTTTTATTTTCAATATATTGAGGACTTTATTAGTGATAAGGAGAATACAGAATGGAATTATCATTTATTTGGAAATCTGCAGTATTAATAATTACTGGAATTCTATTGCTGAGGGTATCTGGAAGAAAATCTATTTCACAAATGACGTTAGCACAAACAATTATTATGATTTCTTTAGGTACAATCATTGTTCAGCCAATTGTTGAAAAGAGTGTAATAAAAGCAATTGGTGGTGCTGTAGTTTTCATTATTGCTATTTTAATTTTAGAAGTACTACAGCTTAAGGTAAATGCTATTGAAAAATTTATTACAGGAAAATCAAAGGTTGTTATAGAAAATGGACAGATAGATTATAAAACATTAAAAAAAATACGCATGACTGTTGATCAACTAGAGATGAGAATCAGAACCAAAGGTATTTCAAGTATTAATGATATTCAAACAGCAACAATAGAACCTAATGGTCAATTAGGATATGAGTTAAAAGAAGAAGCAAAGCCACTAACTATTAGTGATTTTAAAAAACTAATGGCTATGATAGAAGAAAAAAACAAATCAAATCAAAGTAATACTCAATATAATAATGAGTATAAAAACCCTAACATTTTTCAAGAATTAAAAGGGAGAAATAATCAGAAACATAATAAATCTTTAAAATAAGATATAATTACCAAATAAAGATATAAACCAATATTTTTATAATTTGGATACTAAAGGAAAATAAACATGATAGGACTAATTTTTTCCATTATACTATTCAATACTATTGCCTTTAAATATTGTACTAAGTTGTCCAATGTTCAAATTTTAAATATTTGGACCTTTACAATTGCATTTCAAAATATTTTTGATATTTTTGTGGAAATCAAGTATAAAGGTTATTGGTATTTCAATCAGGAAGTTGATTGGGTAGGAATTTTAGCTCATACACTACTTATTCCATCAGTTAACATGATGTTTCTAAATTGGTATCCTTACTATGAAAAGAAATGGAAGCAATTTTTTTACATTACTTTATGGGTTATTGGTATTTTAGTTTATGAAGGACTCACCTTGCTGCCCGAGCCATGGGGATTTTTTCATTATGGATGGTGGAAATTAAGATATTCTGCAATTATCGATATTTTACTTTTTCTAATACTTTTACAGTTTTATAAATTGATAAAAAGAATGGAACATTTAGATAAGGAGAAAGTAAAAAACAAATAATTGGAGTTAGTATAGTTTCATGGACACAATTTAATTAAGTCCTTACAATTATTTTGAGAGGATGTGTCCGAATTGGAACGTAAACCTGCAGGCAAAAAATATAACGATGATTTTAAGAAAACGATTGTGGATTTGTATCATTCCGGCAGCCCGGTTAAAGAATTAAGCAGCGAATATGGCGTATCAGAAGTAACGATTTATAAATGGGTGAAAGACTTTACCCCTATTGGTTCAGAAAAAGAGGCGCTGACACCAAAAGAGTTAGCCGAGATTCAGAAAGAAAACCTTCGGTTAAAACAGGAGGTAGAAATCCTAAAAAAGGCTATGGCCATATTCGCGAAAAAGTAACCGAATCAGAGCTCATCGATTTTATCGAGGAACACAAGGATCAATATCCCGTCCAGAAAATGTGCGAAGTACTGGCCGTGCCAAGAAGCAGTTACTATGGCTCCCTTGAAAAAACGACGTCAAAACGTGAACTGGAAAACCAGGAACTCACGCAGGAAATCCAACGGATTCACCTGGAAAGTAAGGCGCGTTATGGCGCACCGAAAATCCATAAGACCTTATCAAACAACGGGGTTTGTTTAAGCCTGAAGCGTGTCCCAGCGCTTAATGAGAAAGGCAGGCATCCGTTCGATTACCAGGAAAAAATACCGTCCTTTCCCCTCAAAAGAAAAGGTTGTGCAGCTGGGTAATCTTTTAAAAAGAGACTTCTCTACCTGCACAATCAATGAGAAATGGGTGGCGGATATTACGTATATTCCTACGGTAAAAGACGGCTGGTGCTATCTGGCCTCTGTATTGGATCTGCATTCGAAAAAAATTGTTGGCTATTCTTTTTCTCGTTTTATGACTTCGGAATTAGTGATCGAAGCACTTCAAAACGCCTGTTTTTCTCAAAAGCCCCGAAAGGGCTTAATTCTTCATACCGATCTTGGCTCACAATATACCAGCAGTGAGTTTACTCAGCATGTCCAAAAATACGGAATCAGGCAGTCTTTCAGTCAGAAAGGCTGTCCTTATGACAATGCCTGTATAGAGTCATTTCACGCCATATTAAAGAAAGAAGAAGTCTATCATACCCAGTACACAGACTACCGGGCAGCGAAGCTGGCCATGTTTCAGTTTATAGAGGGCTGGTACAACAGAAACAGAATTCACAGCAGCATCGGCTATCAAACACCTCAAGCTATGGAGGATCAGATTAGAAGAACCGCTTAATACTTAACTTTTTTGTGTCCAAATTATTGACTCAAATCCATAATGAATGGGAGTATTTATTATTTGTTTTTTTATTAAAGACTCAAATGGAGGTTTAGTTAATGGATAAATTTATCTTTTTTGGAGTTGTGATAGAGGT
This sequence comes from Niallia sp. Man26, assembly GCF_022049065.2. Taxonomy (NCBI): domain Bacteria; kingdom Bacillati; phylum Bacillota; class Bacilli; order Caryophanales; family Bacillaceae; genus Niallia; species Niallia sp. Man26. Next base: position 221,056 of record NZ_CP095745.1, on the reverse strand, counting down.
ACTAAATGAACTTTATAGAAGTTGATATATTCTTTTTTTCTTTTAGTTCTGCATAACCACTGCTATATAAATGTAGTATTTCATACTCTTTCCGTTTATATGTAACAATGCCCCCTTTTTTTAGCATCACTCCTCCTTCGTTTTTAAATAAGAAGCTGGAATGTCAACACCAAACTGGACAACTTTTATAAGGCCTGTTTCTTGAATTCTACTGGCGTTAAGTAACCGAGTGTTCCATGAATTCGAATATGGTTAAACCAATGAACATAATCATTTAATTCCAGTTTTAGCTGTTCAAGAGAAGTAAAATGTGCTCCATTTGCGAATTCCGTTTTGAAGACTTTGAACATGGCTTCGGCGACGGCGTTATCGTATGGACATCCCTTTGTACTCAAAGATCTTTGAATCCCAAATGTTTCTAAAGCCTCGGAAAGTAGTTTATTATCAAACTCTTTTCCTCGGTCTGTATGAAACATTTGAATGTTATGCAAGTTACCTTTAATGCTTGCCAATGCTTTATATACCAGGTCAGCTGTCTTATTTGGACCAGCACTATAGCCGATAATTTCTCGGTTGAAAAGATCGACAAATAAGCATACGTAATGCCATTTTTTCTCGACACGGACGTATGTTAAATCACTTACAACTACTGTTAATGCTTCTTCTTGGTTAAATGGACGTTTTAACTCGTTTCGGGTAGGAGCTTCATTACTGGATTGTTTATATGGCTTGTATTGTGCCACCGTATAATTCGATACCAAGCCTAGTTGTTTCATAATCCGACCGATTCGACGACGAGAAACGATCCAGTTTTGCTTCTTTAACTCTACTTTGAGTTTGCGAGTACCATAGTTACAACGACTTCCCTTAAAAATGCGTTGAATTTCATTGGAAAGCTCCACTTCTTCTCTTTCATGGGCTTCTTTTTCGCACAAATTGGCTTGATAGTAGTAACTACTTTTGGGTATATGGAGGACGTTACACATTGCTGATACTGAATATTTGTGTGTGTTATTTCGAATCACATTTATTTTCGTCCCATGATCAGCGCAGCTTGCTTTAAAATGTCATTCTCCATCATTAAGCGTTGGTTTTCTTTGCGCAATCTCATTAACTCGTTCTCTTCCTCTGTACGATTATCTTTCGCAGAAAAGGATCCTGTTTCTTGATGATTTTTAATCCAACGATCTAATGAGGATGGTGTGATTTCATACTCTCGGCAGATATCCGCACGGGACTTTCCATTTTCATATAGCTTTACTAATTGAAGTTTAAATTCGGCTGTAAAAGTTCTACGTTGGCGCGGCATTGTACCAAGCTCCTTTAGGTTAGTATGTTTAGTGTACTAGCCCTTATAAATTCTGTCCAACTTAGTGTAGCCGATTCACAGTTTAGCGAAAGAAGAAGAACCCCCTTGGTTGCAAGGGGGGTCTTCTACAATTGTTTTCTATATTTACTTGGTGTACAAGCCATTAGTTTTACAAAATTACGATAAAATTGAGTTTCTGAAGAAAAACCAACTTCATTTGCTATTTCTAAAATGGTTTTATTTGTCTTCTTTAATAACTCTTTTCCCTTATTGATACGTAATATTAAAATATATTGATGAGGTGTATAATTTGTAGTTTTCTTAAAAGTTCTAAGGAAGTGGTATTTACTTTGTCTGGATATTTGAGATAAATGTTCAATGGTAATTTCTCTTGTATAATTTGAGTGAATAAAATCTAAGACAGTATTCAGATATGTATCAGATAATAGCTGGAGTTTAATTTCTTTATTATTTTGGCTACCCCTCAGTGTCTTAAATAAATAATTAAAGATAGTATTTTCTAAATCATACAAAAATGTGTTAGAAAATTGATTATCGTTAAATAAGTATGGTGATAACCACAACTTCATGTTGCTTTGCAAATCATTTATAAAGAGATTTTGTTCTTTGGAAAATTCTATTTCTTGCTTTATTAAAAAATTTTCTTTAGCCCAGTTATTAAACACATCACTTTTAAAACCAATAATTAAAAAGGAACTTGGAGTACTATTTATTTGATGACCGTGTACGGATAAAGGATTAGCTATAATTGATTGCCCACATGATATAACTGTCTCTTTATTTTCTATTACAGTATTTAGTTGTCCTTTAATGGGGATAGAGATCTGATAAACATCATCATGTGTATGAATAGAATCACACCAATTTTGTCCACTAATCTGTAGGAACTTTACGTTTGGTAACTTTATGTGAAAATCAATCATCTTAAATAGGTTTTAACTCCTTTCTTCATCTAAAATTGCTCTTCATAAAAGCAACTAATGTAATGTTTATTGTTTAATTTTACTTCATTATTAATATAAAGGTAAGTTACTTGTATTAATTTATTGAGGTGAAAATAATGATGTTTAAGAAGAAATGTTATTTAGTTTATGGGATTGCGCCTAAAGATTTGAACGCTAAAGGATCAAATTATGCTTTGAATGAATGGATCAAAAACAAAGCATTAGGAAAAGTAATTTACCATGAACATTTTGCAAACAGACCACTAGGTGGTATTGCAGTTTTTGAAGTTAACACGCAGGAAGAACTTAATAATTTGAAAAATGAATATAAGGAAAAAGACTCTCATCTTAATGGTTGGAATTTAAGCTGTCATCCATTAATTCATACTAAGGATACAGAAGGTTTTGTTTATCAGACACAATACACACTATCTACGTATCGTGGAGTTAATATGACATATAAAATTGATAAATAGAATTAGAGTAGCAGCCAATTAAATGGCTGCTTTTTATGAGTGTAATATGGCTTAAATTAAGTGTTTAAATATAATTTTGTGAAGTAATTCACTTAAACAATCGGGGGCTTTAGCGCAATAAGTAGCTATTGAATTGAAAGGTAGGAGATCTTCCTACGGTTCAGGGAAAAAGGGCGGAGTTGACTCAAGATGCCCGTTACCAAAGCAAAAACAGAGGACTGGACTAATGGGTTGTTTAACTAGACCTTTTTAACTGAATATGCTAACATGGTGGATAATATATCACTTTAATTGGAGGAGCCTGTCACCGAGGGACATCTATGTCTTTTGGTAACAGGTTTTTTTGTATAGGAGGGGAATATAGTTTGTCCGGAGGTTTAAAAGTTGTTTTTGCCATTTTCGCAGCTTTACTAGCCCTTATCGGAACTGTAACTGGTAGTACTCTAATATTGGCTTTAATGTTTTTATTTCTTGGATTATTATTTTTAGTTATAGGATTTACTGAAATAATGAAAGAAAGGAAAATTGCTCCGGTTATAATGTTGCTGCTAGGTGGTTTCTATATAATTGGGTCTATTTTCATCCTGTTATTTGAAACTTAGGAGAATACATATAAAATCCCAAATAATAATTCTTAAGAATGTTATAGATCTTATGCTACAAGGTTTTTAAAAGAAAATAATAAAAATTAGTTCGCTTTTATTGTTTTCTTTTAATAACACGTTTTTTATTTAATCATTCAAGTAACTAGCCCAAATGTAATTCTTAAGATTTCAAAGGTAGGTTTTACCTAAAGAAGGAAATAAGCTATCATTAACCCCAGGTTGTTACTTTATATTATCCCCACTAGTTGACGAGCTTTTGGTGCCTTGTACTAAGATTTATTAATGTAGAGAAAATTCTTTATGTGTAGCTATTTACTCATAATTTCCATCTTACTGAAGTTTTGTAGGAAGAAAGGAAACTTTCATTTGTATTATATTTTTATTCTGGTTAATAATCCCATTTCGCGGATGTAGTGGCATTTACGCTTTGCATATCAAAGTATTAATTAATATTTGATAAATCCTTTACTTATTGCTACTTGAAATTATATTATAATAAATAATCTGACAATTAATTAAGGGAGAGGAAGATCTTGTGAATGCAGTAATAGATAACCTTAACTTTCATGAACTAATGGAAAATAGCTTGAATTCCCATTTGGTTCTTGATAATAGAAATGTAGTATACGCCAACATGGCAACTATAGAACTATTATCTTTAAATTCCAAACGAGATATAATCAATCAAAGTTTTGATCTGTTTCTACATAAAGATTTCCATTCAATTTGTAAAGAACGACTAAAGAGGGTTATAGAGTATAAAGAAAGTGTGCCTTTAATGGAACAGAAAATGATTCAATTAGATGGAAAAATTATTGATGTAGAAATTACAGCAACACCTTACAGCCATGCTGACAAAACATTAGCACAGGTCATAATAAAAGACATTACAGAAAAAAAAGAGATTCAAAATAGAATAATGCAAACAGAGAAACTCTCACTAATAGGAGAATTGGCCGCAGGAATTGTACATGAAATTCGCAATCCTTTGACATCCATAAGGGGTTTTTTACAATTGCTAAAAAATGACTTTCCGAAAAACGAATATGCTGATATTGTTCTTACGGAGCTTAAGCAAATCGAGAATATAACAAATGAATTATTACATTTATCCAAACCTAAACAAACTAATTTTAGGAGGATAGATATTATACCAATTTTACAGGAATCTATCAATTTATTTGGGACAAAAACTCTTAAAAGAAATGTTGAGATTTTTTTGGAAAAGTGTTCCGAAAAAATATATATTCAAGGTGATAAAACTCAACTAAAGCAGGTATTTTTAAATTTATTAAAAAATGCAATAGAATCTATTTCAGATAACGGAAAAATACATATTAATGTAATTAAGAATAGGGATGATGTGAGGATTAGCGTTAGAGATAATGGAACTGGTATACCAAGGAGACTAATTGATAGTATTGGAAAGTCATTTATTACAAATAAACCAGAAGGAACTGGATTAGGTCTAATGGTAACATATAATATAATCGAAAGTCATAATGGTAGAATTTGGATTGATAGCGAGGAAGGGAAAGGAACTGTTTTTACAATAGAGATCCCTATTTAACAAAAATATAATGTTAAACTAATACACTATTACCTTTGTTAAAGGAATCGTAGATATAATTTACATACTTACTGTGCTAGTTTAATTATTTCCATTAAATAAAAAAGAATGTTACCTGCCTACATTCTTGATATCGGAATTTTGTAAGTTGGTTTCGTGGAAGCGTTTGCCTTTTATGGGATTAGTTTAAGGATTACTTCTACAAATTAATAGATTTTTGAAATATAAATTATCGGAACTTATATAGGACATTTACATACCAATCCTTTGCTATCCTTCAAAAATATAGCCAAATATAATAGAATTCCCTTAATATAGTAGTTGCTGATATTAAGGACTTTAACGCTATTTTAAGATCATTTTTTTAAATAATAAAGGGGGATTAAACGTAGAATTAATTGCCTTTTTCTCTTAGATAAATAGGACATTTGGGAGCTAAATAACTACATAAACAAAAATTGGATTTGAGTCAATAATTTGGACACAAAAAAGTTAAATAGAGATTACCAATAGGATTGAAACATTCCTTCGAACAGGGGAAATTAAAAAACCTTTGAGAAAATCAAATATGAATAAGAAGCCTCAGCCCCAAGGAAACTTAAGTTTGGATACAGTTATCACTGAAAACCATCGTTGCAGTCAAAATGTAAGAGAATTTTTTTTAAGACGGTTGTCCCAAAAATGTTGGAAAAACATATCGTGAAGTAGTTAAAGCCTGGAATGAAGAGGAAGAACTAAAGAAAAATCCTTCGTTTAAGAAAACCATAGCCCCTCAATTTGAATATAATCAATTCATTCGTGATTTTTATTCAGATCCTAAGAATCAAGGAGTAAGTCGTGAGAAAGCTATTAAAGCTTGGAATGAAATCAAGAAACAGCCTGGTAGCAATAAATATTTATTTACTAAATAGTTTTTAAGTAGGTGAATAACTAAGGGTACATAAAGAGAAACTTTTGATTATCAAAGATAATAGGGAGTCTTCTGGAGCTAAAATGGCAGCATTCCTGTAATAACTAAACCATTTTTATAGCACTATCATGGCAGGTTTGTGGAAGAAGAAATTTTAAACTCATAATTGTCAAAAAAGAAGCTATGGTTCAAATAACCATAGCTTAGACCGTTAGCAATTACAAATCATTAGTACATTTCCATCTAGGTCTTTAAAGTTAAAATAAGCAAAATCACCAATTCGCTCAATTTCTCTAACAATTGTAATCCCTTTGCTTTTTACAAATTCATAAGCTTCATCAATATTTGGAACAAAAAAATTAAATAAAACGTGGTCAGAAGGATTTAGTTTAAACTCTGGGTCAAATGTGTGATCGTCCAAAGTAAGTCCAGTTTCAGAAGTAATGGGAATGTTGTAAACAGGTGATTCAACATTGTCCTTAGTGAATGGTAGTCCAAGTAAGTCACTGTACCATTCAGATGATTTTTCTAGGTTACTAACATGGATAAAAACATTATTTACTTTACAAGCAATAGGAGAAGAAATTGAATTCATAGAACAGTCCACCTTTAAATAGGAGTCAATTTACAGAATTCAATAAAAGAAGAGAAATACCTTTAAAACCCTGAAAATTTTTTGTCGCAATACATTAATACAGAACACTAGTTGGACAAACATGGAATCGTGCTTATGTAACAATCTTGGCAGGTTAGTTCAACAAGAAATGATATAATAACATCTAATAAAAGCATCGTAAAGGTGGCTATTCAAATGGAGAATTGGGTTGAATTATCTACATTAGAATATAAAGAGGTATGGGATAGGATATATGATGACCTTAATTTTGAACCAAGCATATCAAACTTCCCATCTTTTGATGTTCACAAGCCATTTATAACTTATGATGTATCCTCCTATATAAATTGGTCTGGAGATATAGATACTTATAATGAGATGTATTATGACCTAGAGGATAAGTCATTGCTAGCATTTCAAGAACTCACACAGAAGAATGAATATATGTATGCGTTAGATTGGCAGCATCCAGGTTATTGGATAAACCCACGTTTAGAGTTTTCAAAAAGTGAGTTTGATGAATGGACAGTACCCATCTTTCCAAACGGTGACTATTACTTTTTATTCATAAGAATTTTGAATGGGGATTATTGGGACACCCTTGGGAAAGAACCATCACTATTTTTGGAAAAGAATTGATAAAAGGTTTTGAAAAACATCAACCGAGAATGTTTCAAAAGATATTACGTCAGGGATAATTTAATTGTCTTTCCTTAATAAAAGGGAAGGCTTTTTCTTTATGTTGCAGAAGGATTCCTCACAATTTGCATTGAAATATTATATTTATTAGCAATTACATACACCTTAAGACAATGTGTTAAAGGTAGATTTTGTTATATATACTGATGCAGATATAATTAACTTTATCGTCTTTTTATATAGTTCAATTACTTAATCAAACAAGATAGGGGTTTAAATTTAAATATGGTTGATAAGAAAGCAGTTAAAATACTCTTTAAGCGTTATTGGTCTACCACTGGATGGACAAATACCCACCTTAGTAGAAATGCTATTTTAAATATGTACATTAATGCTTGAATAAATATGTACAAAGTTGCTTTCATTTTACATACTAGTCTTGAGGTGACTAGCTATGTATATATCATTTAATGTCGATGTTGATTTTGAGATTAATAGTCTTTCAGACTTACCAAAATTTAAACAAATAATGGAGCATATGAAAATGAAAATTAATAAGAGTAAATTGGCAAGGAATTAAGGGTAGACCGCCGAACAGTTGACAAATACTTAAATGGTTTTGTTCCTAAGAGGACACGGAAAAAGTCTTCAAAGATTGATGAATACTATGAAGTAATCGCTGCACTTTTATCAGAGGATTCTAAACAGGTGTTTTATTATCGGAGGATACTTTGGCAGTACTTAAAGGATAATCATGGATTAGAATGCGGTGCTTCGACCTTTCGTGCTTATATTGCACGCATACCCGAATTTAATGCTTACTTTAGAGAAGATAAACGTATTGCTTCTCCCAATGGGACTGTTCGTTATGAAACTCCCCTAGGTAAGCAAGCTCAATTAGATTGGAAGGAGAATATCCGATATGAAACAAAAGATGGTAAACAGATCGAGATAAATGTAGCTGCACTCATTCTATCGACCTCAAGATTACGAGTATTCTACATGAGTATCTCAAAGTCACAAAGTACATTATTTTCCTTTCTAACAGAAGTTTTTGAAACGCTTGGAGGTGTTCCTGCGGAACTCCTTACAGATAATATGAAAACAGTGATGGATGAAGCAAGAACAGAACATTCTTCAGGTAAAGTAAATGCGAAGTTTGAGCAATTCGCAAAAGACTTTGGTTTTAAAGTAAAAGCTTGTATCGCTGGACGCCCAAGGACAAAGGGGAAAATAGAAACGACAATGAAATTGTTAGACGAAATACATGCCTATCAAGGTCAATTCACATTAGAGGAGCTGCAACAATTTATACTGGATTTAGCCAACCGAGTGAATCGTCAGATTCACCAAGGGACAGGGAAAATCCCGATCATTGAATTTAAAAAAGAAAGGAACCACTTACTCCAGCTACCAACTGAAAAAGTAAGAGATTCCTATCGCATTAAGCATACACAAGTAAAGGTCAATGCATCCAACATGATCTCCTACAAATCAAACCAGTACTCCGTACCACCAGAATATCAAGGGAAGAATGTAGGTTTACAAGTGTACGATAACTATTTATGGATTTATTATAACATGAAACTCATTGCACAGCATCCAATCAGCAAAGCGAAGCTAAATTATCAAGAGGCACATTACAAAGCAAGTTTGGCTGTTTCAGCGCCTTACTATAACTATCCTGAAATCGATGATTTGGCAAAGAAAAATTTAGCAACGATTGGAGAAGTGTATAAATAATGAATCCATCTACTAATTATCAACAGTTATTAAGAAACCTAAATGGGGTGGAATACGTCACTTAGACCCTTTATATATAGCCTTTGATTTGAATCAATACTCAAATTCAAAAAAACTGGTACCTACCTCAGAAGATTATGAAATCTTGAATAAGATATTAATTGCTATAAATGAACTCCCTCCTGAAGGAAAAATAAGAGATTTGGAAAAAGCACTTACTAAAATTATTAAATCAAATAAAGAGGAAAGGGAGGTATTACTACAAATATTAGGTTATTGTTCTATATTATCAAATAAAGAATATCCAGGTTTTATTAATAAGTTTATTCCATTTGTTGAAAGGGAAGAGCCCAATCATTATAAAAATGATTGGACATATCCAGTTTGCTGTTGGACTGGTAAAAATGGATTGAATAGAGAAGCTTTAAAGATAATTTTTCCTAATGCTATAGAATCAGTAAATTGAAAAAGTATTTCGACCACTTTGTGAAGAAATGTACTTAAACCTTGGGGGCTTTCCTTAAAAAAGGAAAGTTTTTTCTTAGATCTTATGGCGTTAAAGTGACAGTTTTATTTAAGTACATTTATTCACAAAGTTAATAAAAGGAAGCCATTGATAGTGTAGTGTTTTGTCACCAGTGACAGTTATTAATCCTTCCTAGCTCTCAAACTAAAAAGACATCCTTCTCGAAAGGGATGTCTTTTCTTATTCTTAATAGGATTCACTATCACCATATTGTTGTAAATAATCATTTTGCTGTTTGTTGTAATCATTCATTTGCTCATTTGTTAAGGTTATGCCTATACTTACTATTTCTTCTTTTAATACTTGGTACCTAACATAGTTTTCGGTGAATACATACCAACGACCGAGAGCTGAGTTTGTAATTCTATTTATAATTTCTCGATCTCCTAGAGCCCACTCAATAAAGGTATGTTTATTACCATTCTTTAAACTTAGATGTACTTGAAATTTCTTCATTTTTCACCATTCACTCCCTTTACTAATAATTATCAGACAAAAAAAGCAAATGGACAATTATGTTTAGGCATTTAATGATATAAATTAAATGTGAGGACTATTGGTAAAAGACATAAAAAAACAGGGTAGTATTGCTGCAAAAAGGGAAGGTCTTCCGTTTATAAAACAGGAATGGCAGATTATTGCAATCAGAAATCCAATAAGTTAAAGTATTCAAAGGATGTCGTCTAGAGATATAATAAACTCATTGCAAGCAAAAAAGAAATATCTCAACTAGGGTGAAAGAAAAAAATGACGTTACCAGATCTATATTCAAAGTTAGTAATAGCACCTTTATATATTCTTGTATTAGTAATGTCTATTCTTTATCTGTTATTAAATTTCAAAAACAAAGGTTTCTTTGCATTTATGTTTAAAATGTATGCAGTATTTATTATAGGTAATTATGTAATAGCACTTTACTATCGTTTCTTAGATAAATAAATGGTTTCAATGACCACCTCGTTGGTGGTTTTTTTATGGTACAAACCGGGCAGCATTTCTGTAATAGATCAATAAGTAAAAAAGCCCTTCTTGAAAGAACGGCTTCTCTAAATGTAAGGGTCTATTATTAGTGGTATTTTATTTAACTAATGAAGTAATCCAAGAAACGTCTGATGTCTTTAATAAACTAAGAACTTCTTCAGCAACTCGTTTGTAATCTTCTTCTGTTTTTGCATTTTCATAATCAAAAACAATAGTATTACCATCAGCAAAAGTTTTGTTTCCCAATTTTAACCGATCTTCTACATCGTAAACGTTAATTTTATTTAATGGTATTTTTTCTCCCTCCCATGTTACACCTTCTTTGGGACATATTCCTACCGCCACAGTAAATGACCCACCCCATTTATTGAATTCAAATGTTAATAAATCAATATTATTTTCATTCATTCTTCTAAAATGAGTTAAAGAACCTTTGAAACCTTGTTCTCTTAATACTGGAATTACTACCTGTTTTAAAGCATTATCCATTTTCTTTCTTTCAATAGAAGCCATTTGAAGTACTCCTTAGAATGTTTTTTTGTTATATATTCTATTTTAGTTTTTTTCCTTGTTAGAACAAACTTGGCAGCATTCCAGTAATAAATGGCTACGTATGATCCAGTTCTTGATTTTCACCGAATTGGTTCAGGTGAAAATGTTCTTTAAGAAATGGGTGTAAGACAAAGATAAGTTTAAAGGTAAAATAAGTATGGAGCTTTGCTTTTTGGTATAATAAAGGTAAGAAATTTGGAGAAAACGGGTGATGACATGAGCGAATTTGAAAAGAACAAAAGAAACGAGAAAAATGAAGAGGTTCAGTTAGAAAAAAAGATTGATCAAGAAGCCTTAGACGTTGTTTTTCGCTTGTATGACGAGACCTTCAAGGATTTGGTGGAAAGATGAAGTATCTATCTGCTGAGATAGCATATGAGATTAATCGAAAGTTAATTGAAAGATATAGCGAAGGAGAAATGGTCGGAGTTAAGGAGCCTAATTTATTGGATAGTGCAATTAATCGTCCATTTCAAACCATGTTTGGGGATTCCTTATATAAGGACATTTTTGAGAAGGCTGTTGCTTTGTTTGAGTCAATTGCCAAAAATCATGTTTTTCACAACGCAAATAAGCGAACTGCTTTTGCTTGTATGACTTACTTTCTATTCATCAATGGTCATGTTTGTGTAATGAACGAGAAACATGCAGCCGATTTAACGGTGGATTTTGTTACAGGTAGAATAACTTTTGAAGAGACAGTAGAAATTATAAGGAAAAATACGTATCATAAGTAAGAAGCTAGAGCCTCGAATTAAACGAGTCTCTTTTTCATTGTGCACATAAATTATTTGGTTTAATTATAAAATAGGAAATTTAATACTATTCGTATAATCCATATTTTACGAATAGTATAAGAGAGATTAAGAAGAACAGTTTATAAATAAACTTTTAGATACAGGTGTAAACATGTAATAGGTTTTGAAATAGACATATCTATTTTTCCTATGTAATATGCAAATACAATCTATCATTAATATCTACAAATTAGCAGCAGTCGTTGAAATTTTCTCTTTGGTTTAACTGATCTTACAAATAATTGAGAGTGTGATTATATATGAAAAGTGATCTAATTTTAAATAAGGTAGCTATTATTGAACGTTGTATTAGTCGGATTTCTGAGGAATATAACCAAAATCCAAAAAACTTAGAGAATTACACCAAACAGGATTCCATTATTTTGAATCTACAAAGAGCTTGCGAAGCTAGTATTAATCTTGCAATGCACATAGTGGCTATACTTAGGCTCGGGCTTCCGCATATTACTCTAGATGCTTTTAATTTACTAGAAGGTATTCTCTCTCCTTGTCTTTCAAGTAAAATGAAGGATTTAGTCGCATTTTGTAAGGTAGCTGTTAAAGATTGTAATGGAATTAACTTAGTTGATCTACAAACAATCCTAGATACTAATTTAGTTGATTTTTTTGAATATACTAAGACAATCAATTCGTTTTAATAAACCATAAAAATATTATGTAAACAATTATTCGTAACAATTGTATTATACGAACAATTGTTCTTGTTTAGCGGATAACTGAGTATATTGAGTCAATTTCACCCCTGATTTCCCTGAACTCTTAGGGAAATCAAATTACATCCCCTTATTTCACTATAGCCCCCGATAGCTTAAGTGCATTTCTTCACACTCTTACTTTCAGACGTTAAAAAAGAATAGCAAAAACAGTTCTTCCCCTTATTAAGTCACTAAATGATAATAATTTGATTACCTTTATAATGAACTTTTTAAAATAAATCTAGGGAGAAATCCGTAATCCAACTCTGCTTGAAAATATGCTAATTTTCCAGGTATAAAGGATATAATTGAAGCAGCTTGATACCAAATTAATTGTTCTATTGCCGTTGATGTAGGCAGTTCTTTCCCATCCAAACTAGAATCACACGACATTACATAACAACTATTACCAGCTCCTTGCTTTCTCATTATTTTTTCTATTTCATACGGGTCTGAATTTGGTTTGGCAATTTCAATCAAAAATTCCTTGCGAAGTGTAATTAGATAATTGTGGTTCAATCTATCTAATGCATTACTTCGTTTTTTGGGGGACGTTAATTCGAATAGCACTCTTTTTTGTAATCTTTTTTCAAAGAAAGATTTAACAATAATTTCTTCTATTTCTTTGTTCATTTAACAACCCACTCTTCCTCAAAATTTGCATTTTTATTCTTCTCTTTTCTATGACTAATGTTTCCTTTGTCTTTTCTAAGCATAAATAAAATAACACAAGCAAAATATGCACATACCTAAGAAAAGAAGAATCATAAACAACTTTATTAAATACCAAGGTAATAAACTAATTATATAAAGCAATATTTCAGCTAAAATTCCTGAAGAGCCAATATTATCGAAACTTTCCTCTTGATAAAATTCTTTATTTTTAAAGGAAAAAAATATCAAACCAAAAAATGAAAAAAGACCCAAAATAATCATTAAAATAGTCATGCTGATTTTCCCTCTTTTTAGAAATTATTATAACATTCCTTATGCCATTAAACTCTCGTTAGTACCAGAGCAATAAAGAAGCATTGATTCTTACTGGATTAACGCCCTCGTTAGCACAATAAGATTAACTTCAATTTTCAAATAAATCCTTAATATAAGCGATTGCTTCATCAGAGTTGCTATTATATTTCTCAACCGATTTTATACATTCGTTAATAAAATCAATTTCTCCTAACTGCTTACCGTACTTATTAATAACAAATATTTTATTATCCTTAATTCCGAACCAATTATTATTACCATAGTCCTGACCTATTACAAAGTATCTATTCGTTATTTTCTTAGGAGCATCGGACTTATTTACTTGAATTATGTCGTGGTAAAAAAAGGCTTTTTCCTTTTGAGAAAAACCTTTCCATAACCCTAATGGCAGTCCAAAAAAGGCTAAATATCCACTTTCTAATGAAAAACCATTGCTCACTTTAATTAGTTCCTTATAGATAGTTGGAAACTTAATATTATGCTCTTTTTCGGTTTGTAAGATTAATTCATCTGTTACTGGTGAAAAAAATGCATGAGCAACATTGTCGGGAAAAACAATTTTCTTATCCTCTTTCAACTCTTGTGAAAGATAGATAATAGTTAACCCACTCTGTTTAAACTGCTCGATTGGACCATTATAATTTAACGCTTTTTCAATTATTTTTTTCATACTATTTTTCCCTCTATTTATCTGGTCTTTTAATTACTAATTCGGTATTTATAATTAGCTTCCTTCTTTCAGTAACCTGTCACTTTAACGACATAAGAACTAAGAAAAAACATTCCTTTTTTAAGGAAAGCCCCCAATATTTAAGTGCATTTCTTCACAAAGTGGTGGAAATACTTTTTCAATTTACAAATTCTATAGCATTAGGAAAAATTATCTTTAAAGCTTCTCTATTCAATCCACTTTTACCAGTCCAAAAGCAAACTGGATATGTCCAATCATTTTTATAATGATTGGGCTCTTCCCTTTCGACAAATGGAATAAACTTATTAATAAAACCTGGATATTCTTTATTTGACAATATAGAACAATAACCTAATATTTGTAGTAATACTTCCCTTTCCTCTTTATTTGATTTAATAATTTTAGTAAGTGCTTTTTCCAAATTTCTTATTTTTCCTTCTGGAGGGAGTTCATTTATAGCAATTAATATCTTATTTAAGATTTCATAATCTTCTGAGGTAGGTACCAGTTTTTCTGAATTTGAGTATTGATTCAAATCAAAGGCTATATATAAAGGGTCTAAGTGACGTATTCCACCCCATTTAAACCTTTCAAAATTAAGTATATTTAAATCTTGTCTTTCTTGGGTTTTACTATATGATCCACAATAAATACAATAAGTTTCCGTCCCTGTAAATGTGTGTGTTAATAGATGCTTGCCTACTATGTAAGACCCTAAAGCGGATCGAAGGTCAAGTCTTCTTGTAGATAAACTTGCAATAAATTGTTCAATAATTTCCTTTAAATCTAATATATTTACAAATTCATTAACGTTATGGATAATTTCATCATGGGATTGTTCTATTGGTTCGAACATAATCCTTGCTTCTTTGGCGTATTGTAATTCCTCTTTACTAAGGTGGGTATTTGTCCATCCAGCAGAAGACCAATAACGCTTAAAGAGTATTTTAACTGCTTTCTTATCAACCATATTTAAACTCCTATCTTGTTGTTTGACTAAGTAATTGGACTGCATAAAAAGACGATGCCTTTAATTATATCTGCATCAGTATCTATAACAAAATGTACCGTTAACACATTGTCTTAAGGTGTATGTAATAAATATAATAATTCAATGCAAATTGTGAGGAATCCTTCTGCAACATAAAGAAAAAGCCTTTCCTTTTATTAAGGAAAGCCACAATTAAATTATCCCTGACGTAATATCTTTTGAAACATCCTCGGTTGATGTTTTTCAAAACCTTTTATCAATTCTTTTCCAAAAATAGTGATGGTTCTTTCCCAAGGGTGTCCCAATAATCCCCATTCAAAATTCTTATGAATAAAAAAGTAATAATCACCGTTTGGAAAGATGGGTACTGTCCATTCATCAAACTCACTTTTTAAAAACTCTAAACGGGGGTTTATCCAATAACCTGGATGATGCCAATCTAACGCATACATATATTCATTCTTCTGTGTGAGTTCTTGAAATACTAGCAATGACTTATCCTCTAGGTCATAATACATCTCATTATAAGTATCTATATCTCCAGACCAATTTATATATGAGGATACATCATAAGTTATAAATGGCTTGTGAACATCAAAAGATGGGAAGTTTGATATGCTTGGTTCAAAATTAAAGTCATCATATATCCTATCCCATACCTCTTTATATTCTAATGTAGATAATTCAACCCAATTTTCCATTTGAATAGCCACCTTTACGATGCTTTTATTGGATATTATTATATCATTTCTTGTTGAACTAACCTCCATGTTAGTACCAGCAACGGCATTAATCTAACTGGATCTATGCAACCGTATTTAATGTAATCATTCATTTAACTTATTAAAGTTTATGTTAAGTTAAAACCCTCTTATTATCTACGAATGGCTATTTTAATGGTTTCATAAAAATTCTTATTCAGCGAAACTGCCCCTTTAATACCACAAGATATCCTCAGTAACCATTAAGTTATGAACATAATACAAATAAAATGCCAATTATAATAATTGGCATTAAGAATTTTCTTCCGTGTAATGTTTGTATACTTTTAATTCTTCTTCACTAAGACTTTTCCTCTGTTCAGAATCTCTATTTTTTTCTATAAAAGCACTTAACTTTTGATTTCTTAATTCAGCATATTCATGAAAGTGTTCTTCACAATACCAATTCATTTCTGTCATCTTCCAATTCTTTAAGGGGCGACTACCTCTTAACTTACAATTATTACCTTCGCATTTTTTATTAAGAAAATGTTTATGTATCATTTACTTTACTACCCCCCCACCATAACTAATATTTCATTCATTTTAGCATAGTGCCACGTTTCCATTATTGAAATATTTTAATTCGTATAGTTGCATAAGAACCGTTCTACACTTGGGTATTTTTCACCTAAACTTATTATTTTAAATCCAGTTTTCCGGTAAAATCCCACTGCATCATTGTCTGTTTCAGCCGAAATAACTCTATACTGTTGAGAAAGGAAGTTAATCATCTGGCTACCAAAAGATTTTCCTCTTTGTTTTGTAGATACTGTAATATGTTTAATTACACACTCGTTTGGACTAACAATCTCTATTCCGATGCAACCAACAATTTCCCCGTATTGTTGAAGACAGAATAACTCTCTGTTAGATGTATTTAAGTACTTTTCATATTCATAATCAACCTTAGAATATGTAGTTGCAAAGGAAAGAAGTTCACGGATTGATGAATGAATAGTTTTCGAACTGACTTTTTCCAAATTACACTACCCCTTTATCGTTTGTTGAATATAAATAATTCGGTAAAAAAACCTTTATTTTACTTAAATAATGCAAATACCTTTAAAGCTACTTCTTTAGGCCTTACATCAATATATAAGAGTTTTTTAATATCCATCCAAATAGGTTGATATGATCCTCTTTCTCTTATTTTATTTGTAAATTCTTCACCAGTACCTGTATTACATCACAATGATAAAAATACTGTAAACCATTAAATTCATATGTTGCAATGCATTTATTGAGCTTCACTTCTAACCCTAATTCCTCAAATGCTTCTCTTTTTGTCCCATCTTCTAATGTTTCTCCCTTTTCAATTCCACCACCAGGAAAAACATAATAAAAGGAATCATTTCTTTCTCTCTTTATTAAAGCAACCTTTGCATTTTCAACTATTACCACTGAACCTCTAATTCGCATTACTCAACCACATAACTTTCATTATTAAAATAATGTTTTTCAAAATTCCTTTTAGCTCTTGAAACCGAATTTGAAAACACTTCATTTCCTCTGATATAAGCCATGTTTATTAACCCCTAACAATATAGTAGTTAATATTATTTCTATAGAAATAATGATTTTCCTTCTTTAACAAAACTCCCTCAATAAATAAGGCTGTTTTCGCATAGATTGTTACTATCTTGACCATACTGTAAAAAGGTTGATATAATGCGGTCAGGAGGCGTTCAATTATGTGGTTAGATGTTTATGAGCAGTTTGGCGAATTAACCGATTCTGAGAAGATAGCGTTGTTCAATGCAATGAATCAAGACCTATTCCCAGATGACCCAAGCAGAATTACGAAGCTATTGAAAGATATTCGTGAAGCTCGTTTTGCGTCAGGAATGGGTTGTCTTCATTGTGGAAGCACTTCTGTTAAGCGGAACGGCAAATACAAAACACGCCAACGTTATCTATGTAAGGATTGCGGGAAGACCTTTAACGATATGACAAACACCCCGTTTTCAGGTTCTCGTTATCCCGAAAGATGGGTTAAGTACATTGAATTAATGGTAGAAGGCTATACTTTGCCTAAAATCGCTGAACGCCTTAAAATACACATCTCCACTGCATTTTATTGGAGACATAAAATCTTGAACGCATTAGGTAGTCTCGGATTTGACCAACTCAAAGGGATTGTTGAAAGCGATGAAACATTCCTTAAAGAGTCTATGAAAGGAAAACGAAAATTAACACATAGAGAACCGAAAGAGCGTGGTGGTAAAGACCAAAAGAGGGGCATTTCCAACCTTAAAATTGCAGTGGTTGTAGCCCAAGACCGTAATGGTAGTGTAGTTGCACGAAAGGCTGGTCGTGGGCGTGTACGAGCAGAAGAAATAGATGCCGTAATTGGGGAACATATAGACCCCTCTGCTTTGTTATGTACAGATACAGCAACGAATTATAAAAAGTTCGCTTTGATTAAGGGGTTAAAACACGAAACGGTTAATGTCAGTAAAGAAGGGTATGTCAAAAAGGGTATATACCACGTTCATAAACGCTTGGAAGATTGGATGGTTAGGTTTCAAGGTGTAGCTACCAAATATCTTGATAACTACCTCTACTGGTTCCGTTGGCTTGAATTAGGGAAAAACTTAGCATTTGATAAACGAGTAGAACAAATGCTTGTTTCAGCCTGTCGAAAATCCAATAAGACTACTGTTGAAATGCTAAGAAGTGCATAAAAAAAGACTTCGTACGAAGTCTTAATTAAATCGAGATTCTACTAATTCAATTAATTTATCAGTCATATCATTTGAAACGGTATAGATAGTATTTGTATCTTCCGTTTTCATAAATGTGCTTCTTTGTCCTTTTTCGCCTATCCATAAATATAAACTTTGTTGATTGTCCTTATCATAAACGACATCCATATAAAATTCGGGGGCAGCCATATCAACTATACCAGGTTCTCTTACTGCACTTGAAAAGATGACTTGAAAGGCTTTTAAGGTATCTTTGTCATCAAAGGTGATTTCATTGACACCGTTTGTTTTTGAAATGCTAATGCTTTTAAAATCATTTTTGATTGATAGTCTTTTATCATTTTCCGATTTAGCAGTTGGATTTGCAGAGATTTCAGTAGTGATTCCTTTCGATTGACAAGCAAGAAGAATTGAAGAAATGGATATTATGAAAACCATCAAAAGAATATTTTTCTTCAAGTAAAATTACCTCCAAAAGTTTATTTTTAACTACCTTTCTATTTAGACGAGTCAAATCCTCCAAATGTTTCTATAACATAACTTTAACTTAGAAACCTATATACTAAAAAACAACAAACTTTACGTAAAGAGCCATAAATAAACACTTATCTCTTAAATACGCAGTTATTCTCCATATTGCTATCTAACTTGTTTAACTTTATAGATTTGGTTATTGTGAAAAGATCATAAATAAACAACTTATAAAGAAAATGAGCGCAAGAAACTAGCCAACCTTCGGTTCATTTCAAAAAGTTGGATAAATAGGTATGTACGCACCAATGGATGTCCACATATCTTACGGGGGTCTACCCTCCCAAGTCTCACAGAGTCTACGCTCCTACATTCCTTCGTTCAACCTTTCCATAAGGTGGATGTCGGTCATGCTGCCACACAGGATCGTTGTCCTTACGTTAGTTCCGTTGCCGACTAATCCCATGCTGATTTTGTCCGTTCATCTTTCCAAATCTATTTATTAAAAGTTAGTTTTATAGTGATTAAGCTGCTATTGGTTCTTGGATAAATGCATGCATATGAGGGATGTCCTTCAACATCTTCTCCTCTTGAAATACAAACTGTTTCTTACCAATAGAGAAGAGTATACGGATGAGCTTATTACACAAAGCAATTAAAGACTGCATCTTTTTCAACGGATTGTCAGGTCTCGTTGTGTAGTAAAGATGTAGGGCTTTAAAGGCTTTGTTCTTGGCTACTAGAATCATAGATGCCCGGAATAACAATGCTCGTAATTTCTTTCGACCACGTTTGGTTATTCTGGTCCTCCCTTTATGCTTACCTGATGTATTTTCTTTTAAGCTAAGTCCTGCCAGTTTGGTTATCTGGCGAGGATGATTGTATTCACTCAAATCGCCTACTTCAGCGAAGAAACCCGCCACTGTATCGCGTCCAATTCCTGTTATCTCTAACATTTGATCAACGCCTGGAATATCTTGAAGTAGTGTATCCAGAGTTTGGTCAAGCTCTTCGAACTTGGCTTGAATGAGTTCATACTTTTGAATTAACGTTCTTAATTCCATTTTAGCCATCATGGCACCCTGACGAATGCCAATCGAGCGATTGGCGGCTTCTTTTAAGGCACGAATCTTCTTTATTCCTACACTTTTTTTCACTGCTTGCCTTAGATAATCCAGTAGTTCTTCATCTGTATATTCACCTAGTTCGTAAGGTAAAGCTTCGAGTTTTAATAAATGTAAAGCTGCCTTGCCTTCCCAACTTTTAAAAGCGGTAAAGAACTCTGGAAAGTATCGATCAATCCAGTTGTGTACCTGTCCTTGCACAATTTGTAAGTCTACATTTAATAGATCACGTAATTTCTTAGCCACACGTAGTTCCGCAAAAACTCCTTGTGGTATCGTTGGTTCGGCGTATCTACCATCTTTGACTAGCTGTGCAATGACTTTTGCGTCTTTTACATCATTTTTTGTTGGAGAGTTATCATCTAACTCCTTACTGTGCTTGACGTGTAAAGGGTTGACCGTTACGAACTTAATCTGTTCCTCCTTTAGAATATGAGCTAAATTAAGCCAATAATGGCCTGTAGGCTCCATTCCAGTAATGACAGAATCCATTTCGCATGACTCTTTTATTTGATTAATCCAATCAATAAATGTCCTAAATCCTTCTTGGGTATTATCAAAAAAGCAAGTAGAACCTAGCTCCATTCCACGATAATCCTGAGCTCTAGCTACATGATGATGTTTGGCAATATCAATACCAACCACTAAGGTTTTAGGTGTGATTTGAGCTATTTTATGATTTTGGTTATAATTCATGATGAGACCTCCGAATAAATATTTTGTCCCTTTTAGCTGGCTGGCTCAGGACACATTTATCTTATCAAGAGGTCTTTTTTCTTTCAAACCGCATTTTCACTTATTACAGGAATGCTGCCACGTTTCTTCCATAAGCTATTTTTTCATTTATTCAGAAAATCTTCCATTAATGAGGTCTCGAGTTATCTAATTTAAATCTCATTAATTAATATCAATCAGTTCTCTCAGCTATTTCTAATAAGAACTCTTCTACGGTTAAAATCTTCTCCGGATAATCTTTATACATTCCTTGTGTTAAATACTTCAAGGCACTGTAGTACTCTTCAGCGCACTCATATAACGGGTTATCTTTTATATCCTTATCTGGTAACATTGTATAGATTAAATATAACCTTTCGATAGTCAAAAAGTAATTTTGCATTAATGCTGTAATTGGATCAGGAATGGACAGAGACCTTACTTCAGTCATAAAAATTGCTCCCTTCAATAACTGTTTACTATAACTTTCTACACATCTACATAATTTCCCCTTTTGTTTTTCGCTCTTTCGCTAACCTGCCCTTTTTCTACTATAAGCCAGGTTTAACTTATTACAGGATGCTGCCTGATAATTAATAAGGAAAATACTTCTTTTAATAAGAAAATCAGCCTTTATTTAACAACTACTTAGCCATCCGGGTTCCGTTTTGAAAGAGAAAATTGCTATAAAAATGTAAGTAATATACTTATTAGCACTGGAACTAACATAATTAGCAATATAAATGGCAAGTAAAAACGCTCAGTTTACTCTGAGCGTTTTTTGAGGTGAAATAACTTACTCAATAACAACATTCCCTACATATTGAGCACTGCCCGCCGAATTAATAAATTCAACCTCTAATACATAATTCCCTTTGTCTGTTGGAAATTTAAATTCTCTTGAGTCATCCAATGAGATTTCTGTTTGTTTGTTATCTTTTAATAGGGCAACTGTTATCTTTGGGTCAGTCCAAATATCTCCACCATTTTCTTCGTTCTCTTTAAAATCTAAAAACACCTTTTGACCTGAAAATACCTTTATTTCGTCCAGTGATGATGCGTATTCTTCGATATCTTCAATTGTTTCATGCACATCCTCACTTGCGGTATTCCAACTGATATTTGCTTCTGTTAACTGAACAGATGAAATATCGAAATTTAAATGAGCAGTTGGAACTCCCACATCATAGTCTTCGCCAAAACACCCTGTTAGTGTAAAAACAAAGAGCGTTCCTATGAATAATTTAAAAAATAATTTCATATCACACCTCATTGGTTTAATTCATCTGGTTCGTTTTGTTCAAAAAAACAGTCATACAAATTCTTTAATAATTTAAACATGAATTTTCCATTTATCTTCAAAAATATGTTCGCTAATATCCGGCTAACTACCTCAAATAAATTACATCTTTTAAATCAAATTGTTTTTCTACAATTCTTGATTGATCGAGTTAAACTCACAATTTTTCGTTATTAGTTCATAATAAGCTAATAAAACAGTTAAAACTGATAAAACACACGAAAAATTTTCATATATTTCGCTCCGCATACTTATTGCACTAATCCGCCCTGTTTCTTCCATAAGCTACTAATTCTTCGTTTATCAGGAATGCTTCCATATTTGTATCATAACATAGTGTAGTAATCCTTAAGTTATGACTATTAATGATTAGACAAAAATCTCGCATTCAAGTAAAAATCTCAAGAATTGCCCTTATTGCAATTTCTATTTATTTTTTAGCCCCATTTACTTTTAATTGTATTCACAATAACATATAGTTAAATAACTATTTGTTATTGTGAAGGGAGTTAGATAATGTGATTGATGCTTATAAAGCACTTTCAGATACTACTAGAAGAAAAATTCTAGAACTTCTGAAGGAACGGGATATGACTGTAAATGAAATTACGGGGTATTTTAACATATCGCAGCCAAGTATATCTCATCATCTCTCTATTTTAAAAAACAGTGGGTTAATTGAATCCAGTAAAGAAGGAAAGTATGTCAAATATTCATTGAATTTGACTGTCCTTCATGAAATTATGGGATGGTTTATGAAGTTGATGAATAAAGTGGAGGAAGAAAAATATAAGTAAAGCCATCAATAATTAGCATTGATGGTTTTACTTAATCCTTCTTTGACTAACCTGCCATTATTGTTACATAAAAAAACTATCCATTCGGCAGTTAGTATACACTTGTATATTCCATCTTTTGTTCCCCTTACTACATTAGATATGAATAAATATAAAAATTATGGTCTAATATTTTGTGAAAATCTCAACAAATAACCATCTGGATCTTGAACTAAAAATTCTTTTTGTATGTATTCACTATAGGTACTTACCATAACTTCTTTAAAGAGCAGAATATTATATTTCTTAATTCCATTTAGAATCTCCTCTATATCCTCTACTTCTATTTGAAAATTAATGCCTCGTCCATATGGGTAATTAAGCTCACCAGTTTGCCAAAAGCCATTATATTGCTCAATCATCATCTGTGCTCCATTTAGTGAAATAAAAGCAAATTTATCTTCTTTGCGTTCATATTCGAGTTTAAAACCCAATACACCTAGATAAAATTCTTTTGATTGCTGAATATCCTTAACTGATAATTCTGGTATTAATTTATTAAAATTCATATATTTGCTCCTTTTAACTTCTACATTTATATAATTTATACAAATGTAATATAAATCAACTACTTTGTGAAGAAGTGTACTTACACTATCCTGCCATTAGTTAGTAACATAAGAAAAGCTCCAGTTACTTGAGAAAATGGCTTTAAAAACCCCTATATATCAATAATTGTTAAAATACACAGTGTCATTAAATGTCATTCCAAAATAGCTATATTCTATATTAACATTATTTATTTCTTCATTAGAAATGATACTAACCCCATAAATTTCATCATCTTTTGAAACAGTTTCATCATCTAATGAAGTACCAGCTTTTATAGCTACCTCATCTATGTTAGTAAAACCATATGCTTTCGCTTCCTCACTCTTATAATCATCTGTTAAGACAAAACCTTGTAATGAATTACTAACTTGTAATTTCGTTTCTAAAGGCTTTTCATTGTTATTTACAGAAACATCTAATATTTTCACATCACGAAAACCATTGTTACCAATTCCAACTACAACTGAGTTATTATCTTCATTTGAAGCAAGTGCCAATCTCCAAAGGTGGATTAATTTTCAATAAAAAATATACACCACCAATAATTACTACGAAAATAAGTATCCCAGTAACTTTCCAATTTAACCCCCCCACTAAATCAGCAAGATTGCTCCCGTGAATACTACTAGAAGGACTTTTTAATTCTTCTTGTCTCATTTTTTCTCTTTTCACTTCAGGAATACCTCTGTCATTTCGCATTTTATCAACCCCTATAGTTTTAACCATCATCCCTTATACTTTTTCCTTATTAAACTCCTCTACCATAAGAAGGCTTCACTTATTACAGGAATGCAGCCCTATTGTTCCTAAGTTACTTGAAAATATAAGTCATAAATCCCTTCTTGGTTCGATGAACATCAGTTTAAGTTGCATTTTTCACAAACCAAAATCGTAAGATTTATATATATCACCAATAATTCCATTAAGCTGATGGACACCCAAATCCGTATTAGTCATTACAATCAAACCATTTTCTAAATAAGGATATGCAACTATCATACTTTGGAATCCCACTCCCCAACCAAGCGATGATATTTCAAGTTGCCCTTTTGCATCATCTAAAAATAAACCTAGTCCACTCCAGTCTTTACAACCTTGAGGAGTTATCATTTCTTGTGCTTTACTTAACGATAATCCAATTTTACTCCTACCCTTTAAAGAATTGATTAATTCCGTAACTAGAATAGATAAATCCGAAGATGTTGTCCAAAGTCCTGATGCTGCAGGATAGGGATAAATTGTATATTTGCCAGCTACTAGGTCTCCATTTTTATCGTGACCACGAGAAAAGTTTATTCCTTCAATTTCTGAAATAGACATTGTAAATGTACTGTTGTGCATCTCTAATGGTTGGAATATTAGTTCCCTTACTATATCTTTAAAAGACTTTCCGGTAGCTTCTTCTACTAGTAGTTGTATAATACAATATCCAGCATCTGAATATTGAAAATCACTTCCTGGCTCATATTGCAATTCAATAGGTACTTTATAGTAGGATGACTTTCCATTTAATAAATCAACTATTGAAGAAAAATCATCATTCGAATTAAGTTCAGTAAAACTTCCGTCAGGATCCACTATTCCAGATTGGTGACAAAGCAAGTTTCTTAATGTGACCTTTTTATTTTTAGTAAATTTATTCTCAGGTATTTTCCACGTTTTTAGCTTTTTATTAATATTCTCATCTAAATTAACAAGACCTTGTTCTGTTAGTAACATTACAAGTATGCCTGTTATAAACTTACTAATAGAACATGCACTAAAAATAGTATTACTATTTATGAATTTAGCCGATCCAGCTTCAAGCTCACCATAATGTTCCAAACTAATTTGACTATTTTTAATTACCGAAAGGCTTAAACCCGTTACGTTATAAAAATCCATACTCTCTTTAATATTTTTATTAACAAGTCCCATATCATCCCTCCATATTTATACCTATATTTTAACACTAGTGGGTATATATGGATTGATTTTCTTTTCTTCTTGTTCAACTAAACTGCCCTTTACTTCCATAAGCAGTTTTCATTTATTACAGGAATGCTGCCCTGTTTGTGACATAACAAAAGGCTTCCCCTGTATTTAAGAAAAGCCCCCTATAGTATAAGTGTATCTCTTTACAAATTTCTCCCTTTTCTTACTACGTTATAGGTTTCATCAACCTTTATAGCCATATATTTTACCAGTCTTGTCTTCAGATACTTGTGATATAATTTATAGAAATTAACATATTTTCACATAATTGTTTTTTATTAATCATAAATTTTTCCATTATTATGAAGGAGGAATAAAAATGAATGAAGAACAAGGGAACACACTAATAGACTATATAGGTGTAATGTCTGATAACCTTACTAATGGTACCAATAACCTAACCGAACAATTAATTAACATATTTAATGTAACAAATATACTATTAGGTATTATTGCTGTATCTTTAGTTACATTCACTATTGTTAAAATAATAGAGATTAAAAAATCCAAATAATAATTCTAAATAAAGAGCAATTATTAAATTGCTCTTTTCTTTTATGTAATTTTTATGTAATGATTCTTCTTGCTACTATTTGTAGCTCTTCCAATTATTCAATCTAGATACTTATCTTAGGTTATTTTAAACTATCCTTCTTGCGCTAAACTGCCATTATAGGGCCATAAGAAATTTAACAAAAGGGCATTAATCCTTATTCGATTAAATCCCTGAGTACTTTAAGTGTAAGATTTCACAAAGTTATAAAAGTATAGTAGCAGCTTGGTTTTAAGAATACTATTAATCTAATTTAACTCACCAATAAACCAGATTTCTCCTTCATGATTGAAGTCATGGTCTGAAACTATTTCCTTGAAACCCCGAACATTTAAATCAGAAGATAAAACAATATTCCACTCTTTTAATAAATTTCTTTCACAACCAAGGGGTATCCATTTTTGTTCTGTTGAGTTTCTCTCGAAAAAACTATCAAACCAACTTTTATCTGGAATTACTACAATCTGTGAGTCAAACAAATGGGGTAATGATACAATCGCATAAATGCAATAATCACTTTGTTCTTTCGTCTTTTTGTTTATTAAATGTTCGACCCGTTCAATTAATTTTTGCATAATATCTCGTCTGAATTTGTTCGGAGTGTTTATCGAATCTATGTACTCTTGGCTGAATGGTAAGTGTAAATGCCAATAACCTAAACCATAATCATTGGGATTAGGCATTGTTTTGGTTAAGTCAGTTAAATCCTCTACAAAAGTATTGTATCTTCTCCTAAAACCCCTAACTTTCTTTTTGGAGCCGTTATCAAATTTCCATCGAACCACACTAAATCCTCCTATTTTTGCTCTTGAAGTATAAGTAATAATAACACATATTTTTTCAATCTCTAATATTCAAAGTTATAGATACTTTGTGAATAAATCTACTTAAAGTATCCTGCCCTGATTGTGACATAAGAGTGGTTATTTTCAGTTATTACAGGAATGCTGCCCTGTTACTTAAAGTAGAAAAAAGCATTACTGATGCTTCAGTAATGCCCCGTTAACTCAATTAAATCAAGATTTGCTTGTTAATATGATGCTCCATATGGTTAAGGTAGTCCTGTATAAGCCATTGTAATGTTTTTTGAGTATTCCCAATATCACAAAGATAGGTTAATTTCTCGGAAGGAATATTCTTAATGATATTAATCACTTGCTTATTGAGGTTTTGAAAAAGAGTCAGTATTTCATCAAGTGGTCTTTCTTGATAATTCTGAACTACGACCCATTGTTCTTGATTATACGATTTGATGACATAAGGTTGCTCCGTATATTGAATCTCTACAAACCTCTGAATATTATTTATTGCAGAGTCACAAAGATGTCCTAATATCTCTTTTTTAGACCATTTATTTGGTAATGGACGATTTGATATTTCTATATCTGACATAGAGTTGTATTTCTTTGGTAATGCTTGTATCCAGTGGTTTATTTCATTAATTATATTCTCCACTCTCAACACCCCTTTAACATGTATCTAAAAATCAATATTCTTCTTATCCATTAATACTCCATCTTAACTAAAATGCCAATATAGTTATTGCCTGTTCAGTTTTTTGAGAAGCTCTCTCTTTTTTAAAACGGTTCAACTTAATTTCAAATACACACTTGGTTGCTCTTCTTATCCATTGTCTTTACTACTAGTGGAATATCCTCAATTCGTTTATAAACTTGAAGGCCCTTCTCCCTTGCCACCTTTACCATTTCATCAGCTCCTTGCGACACTCCTCCAACCCGTAGCACTGCGTTACAGTGGTCAAGTAGCCGAACAGAAGAAGGATGGAAAATTCGATTAAAAATTTCATCCCCAATATTCGTTGATCCGGCTGTCGCGATAATAGGTAGTGCATACCATTCCCCAAGGACCGGCAAGTGTCCTAGTTCGTAAACTTGAAGAGCAATTTCATTCATAAATTGGACATGCTGTTCAATTAATTTAGGGTCGTCATTTGTACCGGAACGGTAAGGACCTGCAACAAGGATATGTAGAGGTTTCTGAAGCTTTTTCTTTACCTTAAGTAGTCCATGGATTTGCAGGTATTGAAGCAACATGATCGTTTTGCCGTCCCGGATTTCACCGGTTTGGAGCTTTATGAAACGGAAGTTCGATCACTTCGATGTTTTCCTGCTCCTCTTCCAAACCTCCACCCTGTCCCTCTAGCAGATCCTCCGTATACTCAGCCACAAAAAAGTACAGAAGTTCTGTTACGGATCCCGGTGACATATAAGCCTCGCCAACCTTTTGAACACGGTTGACTTGGTATCCCGTTTCTTCCCTAGTCTCTCTCAAAATACTTTCTTCTGGTGTTTCTTTATCAAGAAGACCTGCACAGGTTTCAATAAGCATTCCCGACTCATTGCCATTTTGATAAGTAGGCATCCGAAACTGTTTAGTCAGTACCACAGTTTGTTTTTGCCGATTATACAGCAAAATCGTAGCACCGTTCCCGCGGTCATAAACTTCACGGGATTGTGTCTCCCACTCTTCGTTTTCCTTTTTATAATCAAACGTAACCTTTTTAAGCAAGTACCAATTATTCGATAGAAGTTCTTCGTTTATGTTTCTTACTCTTAGTTTTTCGTTTTCCATTGTCATCGTCATTTCCTCCCTAGAAAAATTCCATTCTCTTTTGTCATTTCCATTATTCCACTCTGCTTAAGAGTTTGGTTGATATAAGAGCGAAATTCGTCAATCGCATCTCCAGAAAGCTTTTCACGGATGATCATGGGTGTCGATATCATATAGTTAATTAGAGTTTCAGCTTCGGTGACCAGTAGACGATCTTCATATTGGAGTAGTTGGATATCTTTGAAGTAATCCGACAATAATCTTTCTCCGTTATCAAGGTGAAATCGATAAATGACGTCGTCTAGAACGCGTAATTGGGAATCGAACCCCGCAGCTAAATGGTCTATTTCTTGAAGATGCCGCGTGCTCATAGTAGAGAGACACACCACACCGCCTGGTTTTAATACACGATTCATCTCTTGGAGCGCCCTTGGCATATCAGGTACGTGATAGAGCATATTGTTCGCGATGACCAAATCAAACTGTCCGTCATGAAAAGGGATTTGCTGCGTATCAACAGCCAAAAATTTAAACTGCGCTTCTCTACCAGCCAAGTTGCACCGTGCTTCCTCCACCATCCCAATCGAAATATCAGTAAGCGTGATGCGCCAATTGCTTGGAAGTATTTCAGCGTTTCTTACCCAAAAGGTACCATCTCCACAGCCTAATTCGAGAACATGGGCATCGTTGTTGCCTACCTTTAACTGATTAAAAACCCAACGATGCCAGCCAAGAGGGTTGGTACTGAACTTATCGTACAGGTTTATCCTGGATTGAAGTAGGGACGCAGTACGATACTGCTCCCCCCAGTTCTGCTCCATCTGTATGGCTTGAATAACATCTACCAATTGATCTATTTCATGGGATCCATTTGTCGTAATCTCCATTATTTTTTGAATTGCGCGAACAACGTGTACCATATGAGCGATTTTCTGGTAAATAACATCACGTTGCGCCTGTAAAGAGTGTTTAATCTCTCCTTTAGATTGAGTATCAGTATCCAGAATGTCCTGAATTTCTTGAAGAGACAGACCTAAATACTTCAGTACATGAATCCGCTGAAGTCGTATTATGTCTTCCTTTGTATACAAACGAGTTGAACCTGTACCATATTCTTGGGGAATTAATAGACCAATTTGATCATAATATCGTAATGTCCTAACGGTTATCCCAGTACTTTTAGCAAGTTGTCCGGTCGTCAAATAATCTCTTTTTTTCGTCAAAACCTTCCCTCCTTTATCACGAAATCTCCTTCAATACATTCTACAAATTTCATTGTACATGGTAACGTAACGTCACCTTCAAGCAAAAATTCCACTTTTTCATTTCGATATACCACTTACCTGGTTGTAATCGTGCACTCAAAAGAACCCCTCCAAAAAACTTATTAAGGATATGTGATTATCCACTATTTTCCAATAACCACTTCTTTCACTATTCTGCCATGTTAGTGCCGAAACAAAAAAGGACATTTATCCTTTATGGATTAATGTCCCCGATATCTTAGTACATTTACTTTCTGTCTTATGTTGTGATATAAAATTAATTTAGCTATAAAATCCTGTTAATACTAAAATATATACCAATATTGCTGAAAAAGAAATTCCCGTTAAAACTGCAAAACCTGTACTTGTCTTTTTTCTTGTATTAAACCAAACTGTTATTGCCATGATAATGGTAAAAATTAATCCGAAAAACAAGGAAGCGTATGAATTTGTAGGTTGTATCCAATCATACCAATGTAGAATACTCAAATAATCACTCCCTTAACTTTTTAAATTTAGGAACTATATAGACAAAATCTCTTTCATTTCTATGCTGATTAGGGTGTATGCAGACATTTCCCCTTGCATAAATCCACTTCTGTAATCCATCTCATCCTCTTTCCATTTATCCTTAAATAATTCCGCTAACTTTTCAAACTTATCTGCGTTAACCTTTAAAAGTGACAGCTTATTATTCGCCTCAGAATGGAGGATTACTTGCAGATCAACTATAATTTTCTCATAGCCTAAAGCCATACCTTCTGAATCGGCTACACTAAGTTGGACAGAATTTATAAGGGCTAGTACACTAAACATACTAACCTAAAGGAGCTTGGTACAATGCCGCGCCAACGTAGAACTTTTACAGCCGAATTTAAACTTCCATTAGTAAAGCTATATGAAAATGGAAAGTCCCGTGCGGATATCTGCCGAGAGTATGAAATCACACCATCCTCATTAGATCGTTGGATTAAAAATCATCAAGAAACTGGATCCTTTTCTGCGAAAGATAATCGTACAGAGGAAGAGAACGAGTTAATGAGATTGCGCAAAGAAAACCAACGCTTAATGATGGAGAATGACATTTTAAAGCAAGCTGCGCTGATCATGGGACGAAAATAAATGTGATTCGAAATAACACACACAAATATTCAGTATCAGCAATGTGTAACGTCCTCCATATACCCAAAAGTAGTTACTACTATCAAGCCAATTTGTGCGAAAAAGAAGCCCATGAAAGAGAAGAAGTGGAGCTTTCCAATGAAATTCAACGCATTTTTAAGGGAAGTCGTTGTAACTATGGTACTCGCAAACTCAAAGTAGAGTTAAAGAAGCAAAACTGGATCGTTTCTCGTCGTCGAATCGGTCGGATTATGAAACAACTAGGCTTGGTATCGAATTATACGGTGGCACAATACAAGCCATATAAACAATCCAGTAATGAAGCTCCTACCCGAAACGAGTTAAAACGTCCATTTAACCAAGAAGAAGCATTAACAGTAGTTGTAAGTGATTTAACATACGTCCGTGTCGAGAAAAAATGGCATTACGTATGCTTATTTGTCGATCTTTTCAACCGAGAAATTATCGGCTATAGTGCTGGTCCAAATAAGACAGCTGACCTGGTATATAAAGCATTGGCAAGCATTAAAGGTAACTTGCATAACATTCAAATGTTTCATACAGACCGAGGAAAAGAGTTTGATAATAAACTACTTTCCGAGGCTTTAGAAACATTTGGGATTCAAAGATCTTTGAGTACAAAGGGATGTCCATACGATAACGCCGTCGCCGAAGCCATGTTCAAAGTCTTCAAAACGGAATTCGCAAATGGAGCACATTTTACTTCTCTTGAACAGCTAAAACTGGAATTAAATGATTATGTTCATTGGTTTAACCATATTCGAATTCATGGAACACTCGGTTACTTAACGCCAGTAGAATTCAAGAAACAGGCCTTATAAAAGTTGTCCAGTTTGGTGTTGACATTCCAGCTAGTATTGTCTCACAACATAAGGACTTCTCGCCAAGACTAGTATTTATGGAATTGCTACCTTAAATGGTTCCAACTTATATTCTTTCCATTCTCTATGATCATCGCCCTTTTGAATTTCAAATTTAGCATAAGGGATAACTGTCAATTCATCCACATTAGGACCGATTGGTTCAAATAATTGTTTACCGTACTTTGAGCTAATTTCCTTTAACTGTTTG
Organism: Niallia sp. Man26; assembly: GCF_022049065.2. NCBI lineage: Bacteria > Bacillati > Bacillota > Bacilli > Caryophanales > Bacillaceae > Niallia > Niallia sp. Man26. The sequence continues at coordinate 188,936 of NZ_CP095745.1, read as the reverse complement.
TTAGAGGAATCGACAACCTGAAATTCAATTGCTACGTCTCTTGCATATTCACTAATAACATCGGTTAGATTATTTTTTTCCTTATACTGGGCATCATATGAAATAAGTAATCCAGGAGTTCCCCACTTAAAATTATGTATCTCATACTTCAAGTTATCTACTTGTTGAGACTTTGAAATATCTATCTTATTTTCATATTGGGCTTTTACAACTGTCTTCTTAAACTCAAATAACTCTCCTTGTTTACCTTCAAATGTTACTCCTAATTCAAGTGTATCAGGGTTAAAACTATAGTAATTAATATGTAAAATTCCTGTCCAATTTGTTAGTGAACTTTTGCTTAATGTAACCCCAGCATTAGATGAAGGGAGTTCCCCTTTCCAATTATGATTAATATTAAAATAATCTGAGTCGATTGGATTCTCAGAATCAATTGAAAAGCTTGCTGTTGCCCTTGCATCATCAAAATAGACTTCTCCAAATGTTATTGTAATTCCATTGATAGTTTTAGATTCTCCTGAAAAATCAGTAAACCCTGCTTCAGAAACATTTTTCAATCCAATATCACCTATGTTTTTATAGATTTGACCAATTAATGGAATAGACGAAACAACTTGTGCCATTGCAGGTGAAACAGATGCGGAGCCTATAAGAATGCTAAACCCCAATGCTGCTGCTCCAACACAAATAGTAACTTTACTTAATAGAGTTTTTTTTCTCTTTATCTTCTTCTCCGAACCGATTTTAGATATGATTACGTCTAACTTTTCTGTTGGAACATGAATAGAATCAAACTCTTCCTTGAATGATGGAAATTTGTCTGTCATCTTTGTAAACCCCCTTCATTTTCCCCTTGAGTACCTCAATTCCCCTGCTAATATTCGTCTTAACAGTGCCTTCTGGGCATTCTAAAATAACAGCAATCTGTGGGATTGTATAATCCTGATAGTACCTTAGTAACAAGACTGTCTTATATTTCTCATCTATTTCGTTTAATGCATTAATTAAGTCAATTTGAACATCCGTTCTATCCTCCATTTTGTAACTAGCCATATTGTCTAATATTTCTTTGTTTAGCAATACCACATTCTTCTTCTTTCGTAGAGTTGAAATTGATGTATTGATTAGAATTCTGATAATCCATGTTGAAAAATACAGTTCCTCTTTGAGCTTTTTTATTGATTTAAAAGCCAGATAAACCGTTTCCTGGAAAACTTCCAAAGCCTCATCTTCATTTTTCATGTATATATAGGCCATTTTATATAGTTTCTCTTTTTCCATATGGATCAATTCTTGAAAAGCAACTGCATCCCCTTTTTTAGCCTTGATTATTAATTTCAGCTTTTCTTCCACTTTTGCCTCTCCTTTCTTTACTAACTGTTAGATAAATGAACATTTCAATTCGTTTCAACTTTTTTAAAAAATAACTATTACAAAAGTTAAATGGAAAGTTAATTAAAAAAAAGTGGGTGGGATTTTTTAAAACTCGAAGGAAATCTCTAAAATAGCCTGAATAACACTCTCTATCTAAAAAATTGTTACATAGTTTGTAGAGTAGTGCTTTTGTTCATGAAAAAAAGAGGGGGATTTATGATTGTATAACGTTTGTTTTTCCTATATATATCGTAATATTGATTAATGGAAACTCTGTAAAGCCAAAATATAAATGAGCTTGTGTTTATCCCTTCTATGTACAAGAAACCCCGATATTAAGATTCTTGAACAATTTCCTTAGCATCTTGAGGATTTTCCCCCATCGAGCATAGCTATTGATATATTTCGTTTGATAATTTTGTTATTTCTTCATTTGAGGGCTGCACCATTTTCACTCCTTTCATCACTTATAACGAAACTGAGCTGACTATGTATACAAAAATGTTAATTGTTTATATAAAATAAAAAAGAGCCTTACCTAATAAGTAAAGCTCTACATTTAATAATATTTCGTCTAATCTTTTAATTAACATGAGCCATCAAGATATCTTCTCACCTTTTAGTTGTATATAGTACTTCTCTCACCATGTTTTACAAAATAGTATTATCTTGTTTATTTCTATACGTTTATTTATTAATTAGGTTTCACAAAAATAGTTTAATTTTTTAGGTTAACCTTCCGGGTTTCTTCCATTGCTGAATCATTGAGACTTACAGCGGAGACAGAAACTGTAGGTGATGATACTGGTGCAAGGCTCTTTACAACGATTTCATAAGCTACCAACTATACAATATTTTTGGCTATGTACCAACCTGTACTTCTCATACCAAGGAATATGTTCCTTATTGGCAAGGGCTCGGAAAGCTAAAAGATACGATACCACCATTATCCATTTGGGAAACGGAAGACCGTTATAAACGACATAATGAGATGTGGCACCAGATTGATAGCTTCCTTAGTGGTAAAACACCTAACAGCGAGTATATGAATACATTTGGACCAGATCATGCTACAGATATTATTGAAAGTATGGTGGGCGGATTAGGGAAAACGTTCTACCATAACACACTTAATCAAGGTGCCATAACCAATATGAATGATGAATCTTTCCTTGAATTGTTATGCGAAGTCAATATGGATGGAATAATACCTTTACTTAGTGGTGAAATGCCCCGAGGAATTCGAGGCATGGAAGAGTTAGTGTTGGATACACATGAACATACAGCTGAAGTAGTTGTTGAAGGAAGCTATAACAAGCTTAGAAGAGCCATGTTGACAGATCCTCTTGTTAACTCCATTGCTGATGCAGAACAAATCATTGAGGGATTATTAGAATTAGAAAGGAATATCATCCCTAAACAATGGTATGAAAGAAAGCTTGAAACGCATTGCTAGTGTTATAAATCAATTAAACTGTTGGATTGATTCTTGAGTTTCTTTTACTACTATCTTAAAAAATAAACAAAATAAATTATTTACTACTTAATTGTTTATGGCTGAAAAAAATAATGCAAATAAGCAGCAAGGTGCAACCAAGCTGCTTATTTTATCAATAAGTTAGTTACGGTAACATGTTTAATTTCTTCTTTCAAAAAGGACCATTTCCCTTGCCTTCTCCATCAAGCTTAATAAATCTTTATGTGAGGTATTTAACTCAGAAAGTTCCTTTTGGAGCTTTTTATTTTCAGTAAGTAAGTCAGATATAGTTTTTTCAAATTCCTCTACTTTATGAAGCTCTAAAGCCTTCTTATTTATCACTTTTAAATATTGTATAATCTGTTCAAACTCATCATCATCTTTTATTGCTGAAGCAGGGAGTTGTTCTTCTTTCTCTTCTAATATTGGTTTTTCAATTGTAATAAGTACTCCTTTTTTGAGCTGCTTTCTATGATTTTTTGCAATCGTAATGTCATCCTTATATTGTTTCCGAAGAAATGAGTTCCAACGAAATCCGCAAGCAGCAGACGATCTAGATAATTCTCTCCCCACTTCTTCAAATGCCTGAAGTTGTGTTCCACCTTCTTTGATTAAACGGAGAACAACATCTACTAATAATTTGTCTTCTTCCTCTTTCCAGGCATCTTGTCTTGTAGAAGTCATTACTAATCACTCCTATTCTAATTTTAGAATATTAATTATTATGCAGAGCAAAGAAAACATAGAATAGAAACATGCTTTTTGCTAATAATCTTTATATTCCCGAAACTAAATGTAGATTCCGCCACAACGTTATTATTTGGGAATCCTTTCATACTTAGAGAGCGGCCAATCTGGAAGACCGCTAAGGTTTAGTTGATAAGGTGATTTTTAAACTTGCTACCATGGTCGGTGTGAAACAGCTGTATATCCCGCAGATCACCTTGAATGGAAAAAAGCTCGTGAGACAAGGCTCGAATCTTTGTTGGGCCCTGTGCTGAAGCCAATGATTTCGCGATAGAAATCGTCAAAGATACATACGTAACGTAATGCCATTATTTTTGACTTTATCGTATGCTAAATTACTGACGACTATTTTTTTTACTTCTGTTTGCTGAAACTTACATTTCTATTCGTTTGGCTGAGCTGAATCATTACACAGGGAGTTTTCTGTGGCTTGAACGGTGTGCTACTTTGTAGGAAGATACAAGCCCATAATCTTTCATGATAGAATCAATTCGTTTCAATTCATAATTACCTTTCCTAATGAAACTTCTTAATAATAAAAGTTTGGCTTCCCACCTTAGGTACAGATAAAACTCTAAAAAGAAAAGCATTAATCCTACTGGATCAATGCTTCTAGTAATATATCGAGTATTTTTAGTTATTAAACTCTAAATAAGTGACAAATATCTTCTTAGGATTTCTTTAATCCATGCTGTGCTATTTTACTGTTATCTTTCTTTTTACAGTAGTTTTATTTCCTGACTTGTCAATAACAGAGTATGTTACTGTGTAACTCCCCTTCCTATTCGTATTCACTATACCAGTTATTTTAATGTTTTTGGTCAAATTACCGTCTACATTATCTTTCGCTGTAACTCCTTTTTGGGGGTTAAATGAGGAGTGTTTTTTAATTGTTTTGTTGTTCGCTCCTGATATTACTGGCTTAACATTATCTCTTACAGTTACTTTACGTGTAAGCTTGGAAGTATTACCCTTGTTGTCTTTTATACTATAAGTAAGAGTATAAACTCCTTTAACCTTAGTGTTTACTTTTCCAGTGACTATAATATTTTTAGAGATATTCCCATCTATATTATCTTCTGCAGATACTCCCTCTTTTGGATCAAATTTAGAATTAATATTGATTGTTTTATCTTTGACCCCACGTAGAACAGGTCTCACATTATCATAAACAGTAATTTTTCTAGTAATTATCGTTTTATTTTCAAAACTGTCTTGCGCTGAATATATTATTTTATAAGTACCAGGCATTTTAACATCAACTTCTCCACTTATGTCAATCCATCTGGTTAGGTTACCTTCTGAAATATCAAAGGCTGTGACACCCTCTTTAGCGTCAAAAGACCCTCCCATCGGAATAGAAACGTCTTGTACTCCACTTATCTCAGGTCCGGTAGTTTTTTCTTTTCTAGTTGCAGTGAATGTATAAGTTGCTGTGTCCCCATACTCACCTTTTGGAGAGGAGACCACAATAGCATACCTTTCTTGTTTCCATACAAAGAAAGTATAGACTGTTTCTTCCCCTTCTTTGGTGATTACTGGTTTTACATATGGGTTGGATACTGAAATATCAACAGGTGTTTTTGACTTTATACGTATTTGCATTACTCCAGTAAAATTAGGATCATGATAATAATAACCATCTTTGTCAAAAGAATAATCTATTGTAGATGTAAATGGTTGTTCTAAGGGCAAGTCTATAGTATTAACATCATTAGGAGATACGTAAGTTAGTTTTAATGTGTAGTTACCTTTCTTTAGACTTTTTTCCTGTCCTCCCCAACTATTGTATCTATAAACTTTAAAATAGTAGGTTCCAGGTTGTAACACATCAGAAGTTTGCTGGAATTTATCTTTTCCTATTTTGGATTCTCCATATATTTCTTCTATAAATTCACCTTGTTCATTCAATCCCTTAATAATACCAATATCTAATTGGTCATGGTTGCCCTCAAAAGCTACTTTTTTAGGTTCTGTTAAAACAAACTTATACCAGTCAACATCAAATTCATCTTCAAATTTAAAATTATACATCTTATCTGGCTCTATAAGTTTTGCTTCTTGTAAAACATCATTTGGTTCACCGAACACGTCTTGCTCTACTTTAACATCTGTAGGATAAGTGAACTTTATATTATAGGATTCCAGTTCATCTGTGGGAGATCCAACAGTTATATAATAAATTCCAGGAGTTACCCAAGCAAATGGCTCTATATATTGTCCATCAGGATTATGTCCCATCCTCCAAGTTACATTTTTCCCGGTACTATCATACACTTGAATAAATGGTTTTTCATTTGATACTGTTCCAAAAATTTGTCCTTCCTTTGTGACGTTAATCTTATATATATTACGATCACCTTTATACTCTAACTTACTCGCAGCTTCCTTCCCGCTTTGGAGAGGGTAAGCTAAACCATTAGTGTCATTAGGTTCATTCCATTCGTCCCAACTTGGATTATCATTAGGCATAATAACTTTAAATTGGTAATTACTCGTCTTTTCAGGGATATTAATTAACATTTTGACCTTTAAGTAGTAACGATGTCCTTTTTCAACTTGAAAAACAGAAGGATCGCGAATCATATCCATAGAATTCATATTTTCATCATAAAGGACCGCCCATATCCTAGCATCATCTATCTGAGTAATAGCCATGTCTCCACTTGACGTAGGAGTTATTTCATAAGTATTAATTTGCCCTTCTTGTTCAATAGCCCCTGTTAATAAATTATCTTTATTAGGAATATACTTAATTGTATTCTCAATCTTATTATCTGCCAATGATTGATGAGGTAATAATAATAATATTAAGGAAAAAATTAGTCCGTAACAGAATACCTTTTTCATAGTATTGTTTTCCACTCTCGCTTCATGATATTTTTATGGTTAGTTTATCACAGGTTTACAGTTACAACTATTCCTTTTTTTTGTTAAAAAAAGGAATAAAAAAGCTGCCAAAGCAGCTAATGTCTTTAATATTTATGATTTAGTCTTTTTTGCAAATATACATAACAACATGACTAAAACAGCGATGAGAGAAATAATGATAGAATACTTAAAAATAGCAAAGAAATGCTCAGAATAAGGGATTTCAGTAACTGATGTCCAACCCTCTTCATCTGTCTCACTTATTTCTCGATTCTTAAAGATTACTAATAGGCAAAATGAAACAATAAATGTATAAATCCCCGTTTTCACTAGTTTTTTTTCCAATCTAATGTCCCCCTGTTTAAAAGCAACTTCTTACTTTAAACAATTTACCAGATTATCACAAAAAATGAAATCAACTTATTAAATAGGAATAAAACCCTTTACTGGACTATTAAAAAAGAGGTGAACAAATGAGATATAAAGAATACGAAAACAAATAGTTATCCTTTTTTCTGATAATTTCTTCAGAACGCCCTCGGTCTTCTTCACGAAAAAGGGAATAAGCTGAAACCTTTCCTTAAAGCGGAATCATTTTGTGCTAACGAGCGGTCAGTAGTGTTCATTGTTGGTGTTTTTCTTATAATTTCCATTATCATCAACAACACTTTTAAACTCTACTTTAAGACATAGTATGGATTTTCAACTAATTCGACCCCTGCTATTTCATACCTTATAAACAAACTTTCATAATCCCATTCCTCATTTACACACATTACCCTTCTTAGACCTTTTTCATCTAATTTTTTATCCTCTTCTTTAGTTATGAGAGCTGTAAAGTAATACTTTAATAGGACATTACCAATGGTCCCTTCATCAGGAGAATCTTTTTTTAGTTCCTTAATTATATCTTTGAAATATATATTTTTACATACTACGTGTTCCTTTATGTATGAAGTTTTTTTGTTATTATCATACAATTCTAAAGCTATTGGGGAAATATATTTATGTACCCCTATACCATTCCAATCATAATTAATATCTAAAGTTTCTTTTGCAGAGGACCTTAAACATCTATATACGAAACCTTGGATAAAATTCGTACTATTTTGAAAGGTATGTCTAGATTCTGGATCCATTAATTTTATTGCATTATAGTTTATTACTAACCAATCTACAGCCCTTTTATAAACTAAATTCTCAACTGATGTATTATTATTTTTCAACATATTCATACCTCACTAAAAAGAAGTTCCACTTTCAATAACTGTTTCTTTCTCTTTTCTAGTTTTAGACTTCATCTTATCCAGTTTTCTTTAACAGCTTCTATATCCGTTTTTCCAGCAAATGCTTCTTCAAAGGGTCCGTTATTTTCATCCTCAAAATTTCTTAATACTTGTTCATATGAAAGATTTTGTACCAGGAAGCATAGCCTAATGCTTGAGCTACTTCTTCTTTTGGTGCTCATTTGTTCTTTAATTCAATAATATGTAGGTTTCCCTCTTCATCTATTGCGAGCATATCTATATATTTTCCATACTCTGTTTGAACTTTTAAAAGATTTTTAGATAGAATAGAGAAATCTACCGACAATATATCTTCTAACTTTTATCTGATTCAATTACAGAAATATCTACCTTTTACCGCCATTTACCTTCCATATCCAAACTTCTATAGGCAAACTCACACATCATTTATTATTATTTAAGAGAAAAATAGTATTTTTCGCACTTGGTTTTATAGTATAATATTACCATAATTTCTCTAAGAGAAAGGTGAGGAAATTGTCTAAAACTAAATCTTTAACACACGACACAATAATGAAGGCTTTAGATTGGTCTTATGATAAAGCAATTAATGGTGGTGTGCCTGGAATGGACACGGCCATAGAATTAGCTGATAGTTACTTACATAAAAGTGGAACCTTAGATGAAAAAGTTAAAAATTTAATATTATGGCAAAACACTAAAAGTGCTACAAGTGGATTTTTAACAGGTTTGGGAGGACTTATTACATTACCTGTTGCTGTACCCGTTAATATAACTAGCGTTATTTTAGTTCAAATGAGAATGGTCGCAGCTATTGCACATATGGGTGGCTATGATGTAAAAGATGACCAGGTTAAATCTTTTGTTTATGCCTGTTTAGCCGGAAATGGAGCTAAAGATATTCTTAAAAATGCTGGTGTTCAGTTAGGAAAAAAACTTGCAGTAACCGGTATTAAAAAAATCCCTTTCGAAGTAATAAAAAAAATCAACCAAACTGTAGGCTTTCGTTTACTAACAAAGTTTGGAGAAAAAGGAGTCATAAATTTAGGTAAGATGGTGCCTTTTGCAGGAGGAATTATTGGCGGTACCGTAGATGCGGTTGCTACAAATACTATAGGGAATGTTGCATTCAAGCTGTTTATTCAAGACCCAAGCATTAATAGTAATGATGACCCTGAAATTATTGATATGGTATAGCTAGATAAGGACTCGATTATGAGTCCTTTAGCTAAACACCATATTCTTTTAAACTTCTACTGTACTATACTCTCGTACGATTTCTCCTAACTCAATACCTATACGTTCAACAATTCCTGTAACTAAGGCATTTCCCATGAAGAACAAACGCATACGGTCTGAAACCTCATGAACATTTCCAAGACTATCTTTCTTGAGCTTTGTCCAGTCTGGTGGGAAATCTTGCAATAATTCAGCTTCAATCGGTGTGAGCAGTCGGTATCTTCCATCGACTTTAAGCAAATGTGTTGATCGGTTTACAGAACCTTCACTTGTAAGCATTGTACGTCCCGGCAAGTCAAGAGAATCATACGGACTCATCCCACCTTCACTAAAAGTATATTTATGGCCATTTTCAGCTACTCGCTCAATTTTTTTAGGACCACGTAAGTATTCAAATTTCTTAAGCTTTTGGTCTTCATCGTCAAACTGATATTTTGCAATATATTGGTTGTACGCTTCTTCTCCATTTTTATGGACATAATATTCTTTCGCTTCCTGAACAATTTCCCCCAATGTTTTTGGTGCTTCCTTAACTGGTTCCGTATCTATCGTGAAGTATTGGCCGTAACGCATAATACCAGTATTCCAAATAGTACCTGTGAAATTGTCAGAAATGTCTACGATGTACTCTTCGTTGAGAATGTCCTTAATAGACAATGTATCTGAGTAGTGACGTTTCTTGTATGCATCTTGTTCAATTGGAAATTGACGGGCGAACAACCCATCTTGGAAGATGTAGTTATCAAAAGTCGCTTCATCAAATGTTATGTCATTATGCTCTTTCTCAGGTTTTCCATACTTTGCATCCATTGCCAAGGCAAATGGTGTGTCATTTCGATACACGTAAAAGAAAACACGGCGACGGCGTTGAGCTCGTCCATAATCAGCAGCGTTAATCACACGCCATTCAACAGAGTAACCAAGTTGAGCAAATGCCCCAAGCATAATTGCAAAGTCTCGTCCACGTTGTGAAGATGGTGATTTTAGTAAACGATCAACGTTTTCTAAAATCAAATATTCAGGTTTCATATGGTTAACCGCACGAATAATTTCCCAAAAGAGAACACCTTTTTTCCCTTGGATACCCAATTCATGTTTTTTAGAACGAGCAACAGAATAGTCTTGGCAAGGGAATCCACCAACTATCATGTTTACACCCTGATCTTTCATTTCCTCGAAATATTCATTTGGAACCTGCATGATATCAACATTACTGTGATGAACATGCGGATAATTATAGACACCTACTTCAAAGGCATCTTGTGATTTACGAGATGGTTCAAATTGATTAGTGTTTGTTGTTTCAAAGAACGTTTCTTTGAGTGTTAAGTTTGCGTTATCAAGACCTACCACGAAGCCCCCAACCCCGTCAAACATTGAAAATACTTTATATTTAGACATTCACTTTTTCCTCAACTTTCTCAAAGATTTCGTTGTAATCGGTAATTTCCAAACAGTCCATCACCTTCTCGAGTTGTTCTAAATTTACCGTAGTACGGATGCCTCGAACCATATCGCTAATAGAACTTTCACGAAGCCCACTAGCTTTTGCTAAGTCCTTTTGGCGCATTTCTCTCTCTTTGAGAATTTCATTCAAGCGTAGTTTAATCATAGCTTTTACTCCCCTTAAAAAATACGGGATATCGTATCATTGAATTATTATAACCTATACAGACAAAAAGTTGAAGGTATTTTATAATGAATTTGCACCGTAGATTAAGTTTTTCTATTAAGGAGATGGCAATGGATAGAGAATATAAAACAATTCGAGAAATAAAAGAACGTGGTGAAGCTGCTGTTGGTAAAATGATAAAGGAGCTTGTCACACAAGAGAATGTCAATAAGTGGTACGCTAGCCCAAGAAATAAAGGTTGGCTTGGAAATGCTGTTGAAAAAGATTGGTTCGGGCTAGCGAATAACAGTCGACCTGAGGCAGATTTCAATAATCTAGGTGTAGAGCTCAAATGTGCGGGGCTCAAATTTTTCAAAAAAGAAAACTCCTGGGGGGCCAAAGAAAGACTAGTTCTTAACATTTTTGATTACAATGAAGAATACAAGAGAGAGTTTCGAAATTCTTCTTTTTTAAAGAAATCAAAGCTTATAGAACTCCTGTTGTATAAATATGATCCAGTTAACTTTTATCAATTTGAAGGAAAAGAATACCCAATCTATCCAGATTTCTTAATGACTCACGCAATTCTTTTTAATTTGAACGATTTATTAGATGATGATTGGGCAATCATTGAAAATGATTGGAACATTATAATGGATATGATTCGTCAGGGAAAAGCTGAGGATATTTCCGAAGGCATGACTCAATACCTTGGCGCAGTGACAAAAGGAAGTAAAAGTGAAGAGAATCAAACAAAACAACCTTTTAGTGATAAGAAGGCACATAGAAGAGCCTTTTCTTTAAGGCCATCGTACATGAAGGAAATTACAAAACGAATTGTACAGGGCGAATTAAAGAGTTCAATTACTTACTCTTCTTATCAAGATGACTATCCTGAATTACATAAAACCATCGATGCTAAGCAAATTGGTCCTCAAGAGCATATCATAAAAGATTTATCTGAGTTAAAACATAAAACGTTTGAACAAATCATTCTCGATCAGTTTAAACCGTTTTACAATATGGATAAAAAAGTCTTAGCAGAAAAATTTGGTGTAAAAATTAAGGAAAAGAATGACAAAGCAAGTTCAAGGCTAATTGCTCAGAAGATGTTTAATCTAACAGGTGATTTAGAAGAAACAGATGAGTTTAAGAAAGCTGGAATTGCTGTAAAAATAGTTACCGTCAATGCTAATCAGAGAAAAAAACCATCCGAAAAAAGAATCACAACTGAAGGATTTAAACTTGAATCGAATGTTAGCTTCATTAAAGATATTAGTATGCTAGACTGGGAAGATACCCGAGTGTATGACTACCTTTCCACAACAAAATTCTTATTAGTTGTTTACGAGGAAACACCAGAAGGAGAGATATTCAAGGGTGCGAAATTTTGGTATATGCCAGAAGACGACCTCATGGGTACCGTCAAAAAAACATGGGAAACTATTAAACAAACACTCATTAATGGTGTCGAGTTAACGTATAAACGTGTTAAGAGTAAGAAGGGTTACCAAATAGAGAATAATCTGCCGAGCCAAGTGAGTGGTCCTCAAATTCTTCACATTCGACCTTCAGCTGTCGAGTCGGACTATTTTGAAAGTAAAAATTCAGATCGGCTACCATCTCCTGCAAATTGGAAAGAAAGACCAGAGGATATGAAAGATATTTTGACAGATAATTATATGGTAAAACAAGCCCTCTGGTTAAATAAAAATTATATGTACCACCAAGTAAAAGAATTTTTTGAATGAGATTACTCGATTAAACCAATAAAATGATTTCAGAAAAAAGTATTCAAAGGTTTGAACCAAACTAAGAATTAGGCAAAAAATACATAGTAGAGATAAGATGGTTGCTTAGTTAGCAATTAGTTGACAACTTAAATTATGGAATTTAGAAAAGGTATAATAGAATTAATATTTAAAAAGGGTTGATAAGCGAAATGTCTATGAGAAAAGCTAGTATTGCAAACCCAGATTTTGTTATAATGCTTGATTAGTTTAAAAAGAGCCGTTAAAATAATGGCTCTGTTTTTATTTAATTAAAACAATATTTAATTCGTTAAAATGTGAGGTTGTATTAGAGTTTTACAGGAATGAATCTGTATTTTAAAAATCCACTTTTCCTCATTGGTAATACCTAATCAAAAGTAACATGTTGCAAATTATTTTAATAATTTATAAAAATTAGTAAATCAATCTTTGTTCTCTTATTCTTTCAATAAAATATACTACTCTATTTCTTCCATAGGATCCACTTCATTTTCCTCTGCTACTATAAACTCAGACACGACTTGGTCTTCATTTGTTTTAGTTAACAGTTCATTGCCAAAAACAGGAGTAGAAATTATATATCCATTAAATTCATTTTTTTCGTTAGTAGAAAACAAGTATTGCTCCCCTTCTGACAAAAATTCATCATTTTCGAACTTTATAGTAGTATTTTTATTTTCATCATAGCCGATTCTTTGAAGAACATTAACCTGCCCAGTGAGGTTTCCTTTAATATTTTCATCTACTTGAACTTGATAACTAGTTAGTGGTAAAGGCTCATCTGGATATTCCGTCTCTTTCTTTATAACAGTTCCAACAAAAACGTTAGATGAGAACCCCACCAATTCTTCCTTTTCGTTTGGGTCAAAAGCATAGTTTGCATTAACAATAGAATCTTTTTCTTTAAAAAAGTATGAATAAACACCAAATACACCACTACCCAATACTAGAGTACTAATGAAAGAAAAAATGGTTACCTTTATAAATTTAAGATGAAATTTCATATTAATATCTCCCTTGTTTTACTTCCAAAGTTTATTAAAGTCACTTTTATCATGAGATTGTGGTTTAGTGTTTTTATTAGAATTACCATAACCATACATTAAAGCACCGGAATATCCACTATAGTGATCTCCTAAACCAATAGCATGACCAATTCATGGGCTACTACACTCTTTTGATTGGTTGAAGGTAGCTTGTCCATCATATAGATATTAAAGTAAATTTTATCCTGTCCTCCTATAATCGGTACATATAATCCATAAGTAGCTTCACCTTTTGAATATACATCAGAAATTTTTAAATCTTGAACAGTAGAAGCAGTATCTTTTGCAAACTTAGGACCCCCTAGATTATTCCATCCTGAAATCCCAGAAGGTAGATAGTCCTCATATTCAGTAGCAGCACTATAGTGAATCTTATTCCCTCCATCAACTGCATTTCTTGAAAGCAAGTGTACAGTTGTAGGTGCTGCACTGGAAAGAAAGCCATCCAAAACTAATAAACCCAAAATAATTCCCAATAAAACGGATGTTACTTTCTTTATAAAACTTAACTCATTACAAGCATTCATTAAAACACCACCTAAATATTTAATATTCTGACAAAATAAAGTATACATCATAAAAATGGAAATAAAAAGAAGGAATAGAAAAATATTCTATTCCTTCTCGTATAAAATTACCTCATCATTTTCTTTAACTAGTATAATATCTTCATCTTCTTTAGAAGAATATATGACAGTACCTTTTTCATAATAGTTCGAACTAAAGTTTTTCTGGGGTTTCGTATCTGTTGGTGAAACTGTGTCTTGTATAGTACCTAATTCTTTATCAATGGAGTAATTATTACTGTCTAATTTTGGAGCAGCAATATACAATTCATCATTGTAATTTATTACGCTTGCAACGGAGGAGCTATTCTGTTCTGCACAACCAGATAACAAAATCAAAAAAATAATACCACCAATGAAACGTTTCATGATTATCCCCAACCTTATTTGTATATTTTTGTTAATTACAATATTATACAAATATTCAGCCGATATCAATTAAATTTTACTTCGCATCTAAATCTGAATCATTTAGGACAGAATTAACTTTAGATTTACTTACTCCATTCTTACGCCCAGATATCATACTAAATAATTCTTCTTTGTTTCATTCATCGTACCTAATCTTACTAACTTAACTACATGCTAGAAATTAGTAATTCCCCCCCCTTCTTTATTACGGTGAACTTGAACTCGTTACCTCTCCTTTAATTAAGTAATCATTATCTTCTGCTTTAACTGGTGTTATTTTGTTAATTACCTCTCTCTATTATTCCAAATTTAATGATCCTATTTGATTATAAAAATTTCTTTATCTTCCAATAAAAGAATATTTCATACAAACTCTGTCAATCATTGAAATAACACTGTATACGGAGGTAAATGCATGAATGCTATTTATTTTATAAATGAACGGATATCCTTAGAAGGTTTATCAAAAGAAGATAGTGTAGGCCTACAAAAACAGCATTTGTTAAGCTACATCCAAACAAATAACCTGAATATTGTAAAACCAAATATCTATCAAATTAATGATTATTACACCATCCAACACGCCCTTTTATATGATTTGGAAAAATTCGAAATAAAAAAAGTAGATTATCTACTATATTATTCCGAAGAGGTGATGAAAGACTTTGTTTATATCTATCCAGATTATTGGTTCTTACTAAAAAACCACTTCAATTTTGTGATTTCTTTAGTGAAATTAGATACACTTGGCGATAACTCTGCCTCATTAATTAGTTAATTAACTAGATTATTGTATTTTTATCCCTCATATGTAAACACCATGATTTAATAACCATAGTATAGGATTAAATAAATTGTGAGGCTTTTAAATTTAAGACGAGAAACCCTAATTTACATGAGGGTTCTTGCGGTATAACTCAGTTTAATGTCTTGCGATTCACTTGCTCAAAAGTAATTGCCATATTTACTAACTTCATTGACACTTAACATAATGCCTCTATTGTTTGTTTGTTGAACCACTTCATCAAATAGCATATGTAGTCCATTAAAATGGGGTTGGATGCCAGGTTATAAAGATGAACCTTAAAGTGGCCGTTATTATATTCATAGTCATACTTACGTCATTTAATTTGTTTTGTGATAGCAATTGTTTACCGAACCTATTTTTTATTGACTTTAATACAGGAAAGAATTTGGTATTTTTCTAACTGAAAAAAGCCACAAATAGCAGCTCTTTCCCTAATTCACTATTCTCTTATCTCCAACGCCAATTAATATCCCCATCTGGATAAACAGCAGGAATTTCAATTCCTTCTCTATTCCCCTGGTCATCGGTAATAAACCAGTTCCTTTTATCTAACCATTCTGCATCAAATTGTTCTTCTTCAAACTTATGGTCTTCATTCGTTAAGGCCTCTAAAAATATTTTATACTTTTCAATGTTCTCTTTCGGTTTGAATGTCCCATATACCCAAGGGCCTTCTCTATTTGCATTCTGTATATCACCTAGATATTCTTCTTTAAAATACAGCTTCATCCTGTACCCCTCCTACTTCAATATCAAGATAATTTGACTCTAGGTATTCATTATCTCGAGTCGTCCATTTTAGGATTTGCTTTTTCCAATGGTCTGTGGTAGTTGTATACTCTCTCTAATTAACCTTACTCTATATTTATCTTTGGATGCCTCTTGAACTACATTTGCTACTTCTCTATAAAATCCTAACTTCTGTTTAACATACTATTAACCTCACGAATGAAAATAACTAGTTTTCCTGTATGGCTAAACTCCAAGTCTTGTCTTCGTGCCTCAGACTCCTCTTTCTTAGGGATGTTATTTAAAAAATGCCAACATCCAATGATATCGGCATCATCCTTAAAAATAAAGAAATAATATTAAATATTTTATGCTTTATCTAAGTTTGAGAAAAGTTGCTCGTATGTATTCTTTATTAGGAGAGTAGAATCACCTTTAACTTGTTCAATAGAACTAATAAAATGTTCCACTAATGTATCATCTACTAGAGCAATTGGTTCTGGAAAGTATTCTACACCCTCCATTTCCATTGCTTTTCGACTTGTATAAGCAACTGTGTCAATAATACAATTCCATGCAGCGATATCTTTCTCATTTTCGGACATCTCTTGAATAATTGTGATTCCATTCTCTTCATCATCCAACAAATCATAAAGTTCGTAACCAATTTCTTCTTTGTTTTTAACCCATTCCAAACTTTTTGAAAGAGCATTTTGTGCTAGCTGTCTATCTTCAACTTGTGTAAAGTCGCTTAAAATTTCTTTTGAAAGCAGAATAAAAAAGAGTACTTTTCCTTCATCTGTTAAATGGCTAAATGTATGTTCTTCCATAATATCCCTCCTATTAATCTCTCTATTCTATATATTTTCCGTTTCTAATATTTAATTCTAACCTACCTGTAACCTTAACAGCTTCATTAGTTTCAGAAGTAACTATAATGGTTAAATTAGGATAGCGCTGACTCAATTGTTTTAAAACGCCAGCGGGTACTTTATCATTAGCTAATCCTTGATAACACTTCCTACAAACACCAGATGGATTAGACTGATGTAATCTTAATGTACCTGTAACTTCTTCTGGGTTCAATCCCTTCTGCATAACAGCGGCATCAAACTCATTAAGAACTCCTTCTTCTGCATGTCTTGTAAAGAGCGGATTATTGCTAGGTGCCTTTATATTTCTATTAGGCATGGCTTCATCTAAATCAGGAAGATCTGCTTCTTTTCTAACCTTCGGAGAACCCCCAACAAAAGTTAAATGTTCTAATCCTTCCACGTCTGTTTTACCTACAGCCACTGTTTCTGTTTTAGGAACATTCCATTTTCCCCTTAATGCAGAAATATCTTCAGTCCCAATCTTTATTGAACTTCTACTAACACCACTACTTCGATCCGAAATCATACTCAAAAGTTGTTCTTTTGATTTATCATTGGAGGTATTTAGTTTTCTGTCACTAGGAAGAATACGATTTACATTATGATTAACTCCAGCAGCACTTAACTGTGGACCAAAGTTATTTAATTGATCACTTAGGTTGTCTAGCCATGCTCGGGAAATCTCGCTACCTTGTTTTCCTATCTGTACAGACGCATTTACTGCTTGTTTTCCCAATCTAGTAGCTTCCCTTGCTATACTTGGTACAAATGGCATCCCAGCAAAAATACCTTGTGCAAGGCTTGCATTCCGCTGTTCTTCTGTTAGTTCATTACCAAGCATGTCTTTACCTGTTAGGTATTCAGATAAACCATTGGCAGATATAAGGCCATAGATACCCATCTCCGTTTTTTCTAATGCAGAAAATGTATGGACATTCTTATAGGCACTCATAGCATGTTCGGCAGCACTTATTCCTCTCGTAGCGGAATAGATACCTTTACCACCTTTAACTGCTCTTCCTGCCCAACCAACAACAGGGATAAAGCCAGCTAATGCCATTGCCCCTGCAGTTACTCTTTGCGTAGTAGAAAGCTTTTCTCCAGTTACAGGATCTACACCTTCCGTGGCTCTAAGATAATCATAATATCCACTAAACTCACCAGCAAACGTTTTGGTCCCTTCCCATAAATCCTCATACCAAGGACGATTCTCTATTTCTCTTGCTTCTTTTTCTTCTTTTTTATATGTAAGATAACCAGTTGTAATATCTTCTGCTTCAGATTTAACTTGGTAAGCCTCACTAGCATGAAAAGCCTCAGCATTAAAATTTATTGGTGTAATACTATCACCCTGCTTAGTCGCTTCTAATAAAGCGCTAAACAATTGGATAACATAGCCCTCTTCTCCCTCAGAAGAATTATATTCTTCTTGCAGTTCTTGGTCTACTTCATTAATGACCTTTAATGTATCCGTTCTTTTTTTATTAACGTCCATCATTAGGTCATCGAATTGGGAGCGTGAGAATGAATTTAAAGAAACTAAATCGTCTATCTCTCGGAATATATCATCTAAAGCCTTCTTTTGTTCTGTAACCATATCATCGGCTAGTCTTTCTTTTTGAGCTAGGTCGTCCTCTAAGAAGTTTGTTTCAACCCTTGTATTGCCTCCCAGCTCTTTATCTTGCAGTTTACCGGAAACTCCCCCGAAAAAAGCTATTTGCCTATCTACAAGCCGTTGCCAGGCTTCTATCACATCCATTTGCCCTTGATAAAAACTCTTTATCGCTTCAGCACCTTGACCTTCGAAGTCTTCTAAATCAACTATTTCACTGAATCTCGTTTTTAATTGAATAAATTGCTCTCGTAGATTTTTATAATGGTTTGCTCTTTCTTCCATTGTATCTTGCAAACTAGAAGAATCTAAACTTTTCAAATTACATCCTCTCCTTTAAAGGATAGAAAAAACAGTTATTATAATTTCAATTTTACCACTTAATTGGCAATGTCCAATCAATCTATTTACTCAATTTAAATGAGAAAAACATTGAAAAGTTAACCCCAAAAAAGTCTATTTAATCAATACTCGACAAAAATTTTTAATTTGTTTATAAATCAAAAGATTTTATATACTAGTGATTCTCTCCTTATATTGTCATATTTTAACCAATAAAAATCCGACTTACCCCTTTGATGTCAAAGAGGTAAATCGGATTTTTTAATTGCTATATGGCTTCTGAAGGTTAATTAATTTTATTATAGCTTCTCCCTTTGCTGGTCGAAATAAACTTGTTTTTGTGTTTATTGAGTATCTCATCTGTTTCTTCTTGAAGTGTTTTTTATCTACATAGGATGGAGGTCCTTTCCCAACGCATTGGAGTGTTGTAAACATTAATGTGCCATCTTCATTTTCCTTTTAGGTTATCGAGCGGTTAAACAGACGAGAACCTGATAACTGTATAATGCCTTCTGGATATAAAAGAAAGAGATGAAAAAAGGATTGAGCTTAAAGATAAGAAAGAAAAGCAATCAGAAATATCATTTGTATTTTCGTTTAACCACATTTAAACTTCCAATTGTCTACTAAAGATACTGCTCACTTTCTTTTTGTATTTTATATTCACTTGTTTTCATCTTCATTCGTTCTTGCTGAAATCTGCACCTTGTAGCAATAAATCTTCTACTTGTCATACCTTTTCAGTTGAGTAACAGGATAAAGTAAAAACTCATTGACATTTCATTTATAACAGGATCGATACAGTTTCTTATAATATTAAGTGCAGTACTCTATAAAAATGCAATTAAGTAAAAATTCTATCAAAATTTCTGCTAAAGAAAGTTATAAAACCCTTTAATAATGAATTTAAATTAAAATTTTATATAAAATTGACCAAATGACATGCAGCCCTTTGGTCAATGTTTCAGTTCTTGTACTTCATATAATTTACCTTGTGATTTAATATTGCGTAATCGATTTAAAATTGGAATTAAAGCGTGATTATACCAATGCTATCGTACTAATGAATCAACGTACTTTTTTAAAAATTGCGGAACAAATACTTATAACTATTAAATCATTATCGAATTTTATATTCCTCTAATAACAGGTTCGGAATGTCCTTCATTCTAGAGAATCCGAATGATTCTCTAGCAATTGGTAAAGGATCAAAAGATGGCTCTACTGATAGAATGTCGGGTGTTAGTTGGCTAACTGAAACTAATTCTTTATTTTGTATGACTTCCTCTGAAACACTCTTACTTATATATACATCTTCCGATAAACTAAAAATCATAAAATTTATGGCAGCTAATTTATCTTCATGAGATAATTTATTAAATTGTTTAATGAAATATCTATATCGCTTGTTACTTGAATCGACAAACAGCATGATTTCACTTGAATCTTCTAACGGAAACACAGATATATGAACACCTTTTATCGTATATTTGGAAGAAGAATTATATATATTATTTATAGTAGCATCTTCAAAGTCAAATAATACTGCTACACTGCTTTGAAAGGCGATTGGTACAACGTATTCTAGTTTTTCGTGATAAAATAAATTGTATCCGTCATCTAATTCTTTTTCTAAAACTCTCTTTGCCTGATTGTAATCGTCCATATTTTCTTTTAAGTCTAAGTTATTGACCTCATGCTTTCCATCACGTAAACCAAAAGGTAGGCCTATATTATGTAGATTATCGTAAATGGCATTTTCTGATTTTCTCTTTGCTATACTTTTTAAAGAATTTTTCATTGCTATTTGTGCAATCATTTTCTGTGTTGGTGTGTTTGTATAGTTTTCTGGTTCTTCATACTCACTAAAAATTTTACTATCACAACTTCGACAGATTAATTGAAACGTCCCCGCCTGTTTTACCCCTTTAGCATCGTCTAATAATGGTAAACTGATTAATTTAATATTACTATAGACGGAACCTTCCACAGCAATATTCTTTAAGACAAATGCAGGGATAGAATGGGAATTACAATAACTGCTACATTCCTTACCGCAATGAAAACAATAGTCACTCTTTACATCTTTTCTGCTTTTACTTAGTATTTTACCAAATTGTTTTCTAAACTCAACTGTCTGTCCCTTCATTGCTGCCAATTCGTCTTCTGAATCGGTTCCTACCGTTAACATCTGAATTCTTTCCTTTTCTAAATTAAACACACTATCAGCTCCAAAGTTTATATAATAAATAACTCCTTGTATACGAATTTAGAATAGTTAAGGTTTCAATATTACATTAGCCTTTTATCTCTTATATTTTTGTTTCCTAATTATTTTTACATCTAGCAACTCAGCCGCCTCTCAATTTTCTTTCTTACATTTTTATAATCGCCCTAATTTGTTTTCATTTAATTAATAGCCTTAGTTCTATTCACTTTTGCTCTCAGCTGAAATCTTTCTTTATGTTTTCTTTAAATAACTTTTAGCCACAAACTGAACTTAGAATTGAGTCCGAATAAAAGTTCTAAAAATAAATAAACCCTTTTATTCATATCTAATCGCACATAATGGTTATAATGTGCGATTAAGAAAAAAATTATAGTATATCAGAATTTATCTTCTTTCCTTATGATTCGTAACTATTTTTATGACACCCAGTTATTCCAGATTTATCTCTATAATCATAAATCGTAAGAAGTTGGATTAGACACTATCATCAAATAGGATGCAGAGTTTTTACGGAAGTATCACCAAAAAACATCGAAGGAAGTCTTAATCGACGATTAAATTCACTCAATTGAATAAGAAAAAATCCATTATAAGAGAACATACAGTGGCATGTTAACAGATTAAATTTCCAATATTTAAAACCACTGACTAATATCAGTGGTTATGTATTATTATTTATCTCCTTAACATCTGTAGAAATTGTAATTACAATTACAAAGAAAATTATATCTATAGCAAGCAAGGTACATCCTATACAATACCAAACATTGGATTTCACAAATTCAATAATAAGTATACTAGCCAATAGACTAATTAAACATATAAGGTAAATTGAAAGCTTATTCTTATTAATAAAATTCTCAATATTGGATGGTAATTCTTTTAATTGTACATCTTCACTGGTAATGGTAATATCCTTTAAATCATCCAATTGTATAAACTTAAAGGAATTATCATTATCAGATAATAATATCCTTTGAGAATCTACTCTTCGAATAATAAACCACTTATTCTCGTCTAGAGAATCATCCTTTATAAAAAAAGTTTTTTTATACCCCATTAACTTTACAACAATAAAAATAATTACAAATGTACCAATAGTTATTCCTAAAGCGACAACAAATGCTGCAACACTACTTGTGAATAGCTCCGTATAATTGGTAATATTAACACCTGCTGTAAATATCAAAGAAAGTTCAAGAATAAATGCCACTATAATAGATACGAATATTAGATAATACAAAAAAAGAGATATTTTTTTAACATTTGTCATTAACCTTATTTCTACACTTAGCACATTAAAGTTATTTATTCCAAAACTTAAAAAGATAATTACTACAGGAATCACACCTATCGGTCCCATTTTAATTAACTCTTCAATATTAATAAAATTTCTCCCCCAACTAATCAATACTTACTTTTTCATTTGTAAAATTTTATATCAGCAAACTTGCTCAAGCATCTAAACTTTTTGAACATTGATATTATAAAAACTGCATGATGCTGCTAATATCCCTTGTTACACTACACAGGCGATTATTTTAATCTATTCATCTATTCTTCTCAATCAGTAACTTCTCTAAAGTCATGTATTGATCTTCAGATAGTGGAAAAAAACTTAAGTCTTTTCGAGGTTGAAAATAGTCCACGATATTCTTAACTTCTTTTAAAGTTAATCCAATCCCGTCTTTTGGGACTTCATAATCCATAACTACTGGTAGATTTATTGGATAACCTGAACCTGAAGGATAAATTTCACCATCTTTCCAGTTTCCTTTCACAGTGTTAATTCCCATTATCATTTGTTGCTCGGTTAGATATACTAACATTTTCGCTCCTATAGGAAAACTATAGTTTTTATATTTTCCTGAGAACCCCATTCTTTTATCTCTGAGATTATCGACAACCCAATCTGGATATACTAATTTAATTGTATAGTCTAACTTAGACATATTTATTGCCCCCCCTCTTATCCTAAGAAAAATGCTTCTAAATCAGTATCAGTTTTTAAAATTTTTTGCTCATCAACACTTAACTCCACTGCTAAATCTACTGAGGCAGCAGCTAAAACAGTCGAATTGATATTAACATCAAACGCTGCATCAATAAGAGAATTATAATGAAGATATTTTGCATTAATTTTTGAAATAATGTTTTGATAT
This sequence comes from Niallia sp. Man26, assembly GCF_022049065.2. NCBI lineage: Bacteria > Bacillati > Bacillota > Bacilli > Caryophanales > Bacillaceae > Niallia > Niallia sp. Man26. The sequence continues at coordinate 165,795 of NZ_CP095745.1, read as the reverse complement.
TCCTTATCCACTTTTTCTAAAATTTCTTCTGTATAAGCATTTAATGTTTTCTTTAATTCTTTTTCTCTTACACCAAGTTTGTCCTTTGCAAATCCCCAAATAAAGTCTGCGGTAATAGTTCCAATAACAGAACCTAATATTGGTATAGGTATTAGAATTTGACCTAATGCTCCACCTGTAGCAGCAATACCAGCTTCAATACAAAGAATTTGACCTTGTGTAACGAATTCATCCATTGATATCTGTTCTTTTTGTAAATCTACTAGTAAAGACGATAACCCCATTGCCGCACTTGTTACAGCACCTGCAAAGGGAGCTGACAGGGAAGTCAAATTAGTTAGAGCATATATACTCCCTGCTGTAACACCACCTTTGACACCTGCACTGGCAGAACTTATACCTATTTCTTTCCAATCATCTTCATTAAAATCCTGAATCTTCTTCCCATTTCTAACCTTACTATAAATTACTGTGATTGTATTCAACGAAGCTGCGACTGCTGCAGCCGTACCAGCAACTTTAACTCCTTCACCAATTGAAGGTCCCATTTTAGCCTGAATTGAATCTGTTTTTATTCTTGCATCTGTTTCGATTTCATGTTGTATTCTTTCGTTCTCATCAATTATTTGATTTTGATGTTTTGATACTGTTTCACCTACAACTCCTAATTGAGCCTCATTATAATTCGAAACTGAAGGTCTGACTAAATCTTGAAAACTTCGACCTGTTTGACGCTCAATTTCTTCTACTTTTTGGAGAATAGACCGAACTGACTTATCAGCTAAATTACTAGGTGGATTACCTAATCTAATAGCTTCAATAATCTTATATTGATCTTTTGGAATAGAGTAATTCATAGATTTATCATGATATTTTTCAAAATGATTAAGTACATGTTTTAGTGTATTGTTTGTACCATTGATAAATTTTGATTGATATTTAATTCCATCTAATATAAAATCCTCTGGAGCTGTACGAGCCACACCGTCAAAAGTAGCAACATCCATTTGACCCATTAAGGCAGCCCATGCGTTCCTTACATTAACTTCAAGATTTTCTGCTATTTCTCCATGTTTTGTTTGCACGGAACCTAATATATTCTTAGGATTAGAGAGAAATTGTCTCATTTTAATCATTTGATTTAAAGCATTTTCAAAGTTCAAATTTTGTTCCTTTTGACTCTGCAACTTTTCTTTAACTATTTGATCTAACTGTTTTGCAATGGATTGACTTTTCCAATGATTAAACCCTTCCACTCCTGCAGCAGTAAATTGACTTCCCCATACATTTATTGACATTACTTGTTAACTTCCTTCATAAATAATGCTGATAAACTTTCGGTATTATTTATTATTGCTCGTAATAAATTACGTTCATCCTGTGAAAAGTCTGTAAAAGATTTAATATGCTTTGTTTTACTAACAAACGAAATTAAACTTTTCTCTAAATTAATAACTAAGCGTTGCGTTGTAGATTTTAGATTTGTAATCTCATTAGTTGTAGCTTCTAAAACTCTTGTAGCCTTTACAATTTCAACCCGTTCTTTATCCGCTTTTATAGCAGCTTCCTTATTTTTTTTACTTGCAAAGTAACCACCTGCTGCTAAACTGGCTGCGCCAATCCCCCAACCAATCGGTCCAGCCAATGCTAGAAGGGCACTCCCACCTGCCATGCCTCCTCCACCTACTGCTGCAGCTCCTCCACCTAGCCATGCTAAAGCCGCACTTGTTGCCGCTGCTCCAGATAAACTAGAAATAGCAGCACCAGTTGATGCAGTTCCAAAAGTAGTAGCAATTGCCATTGCTGCCGTTGGAGCAAGTGCAGCAGTAGCTACTCCAGCTGCTACTCCGGCTGCTGTTCCTCCACCTGCTAACTTAATCATTTCCTTCTCATCATATGAAATTTCACTTAGCACTTTAAAACTTTCAATGTTTAGACGGACTTGTTCAAAGTTCTTTTTAAACTCTTTTGGAGTATTTGCTAAGGTATTTATATATTCTTCTACTTTCAATATTACATCTACACTATAAGACCTTTCATTATGCAATTTAATAGCTTCACTTTGTAATTTTTTTGAGGATTTTTCATATTGATACATGGAATTTTTTAGTTTAATTACTGATTCTTTTTTTAACGAGCTATTTAACATATATTTCAGTTCCCCTTCTATTTTCCTCATCTCGGAATAAATATCGTTACTTTCCTAACACCAAACCTGTAATACTTTTCAAATGTCAATAAACTATGACCACATTATTTATAATAAGGACTATTTTCACATAAATAATTTAACAGCAAAACGCAAATAAAATTGTCATTTTTTGTCGATGAAAATGAATTTGTTTTTGCAGATACAATACACAACTCTTAACAAGTAAAATTAATCTATGCCAAATTAAGATGCTAATCTATAATTTTAAATTGTTATTAAGCTTCTAATTCTATTGAAAAATATAAACTATCCACTTTTTTCACTATTTTTTCTATTGATATTCTATAGAAATAGTATATATATTAAAATATTGATAGTGTATAGAACAATTTTGAATTTGTTAGGAATAAATTATCATTATGAATAGAGACGGATTAGGGGAGAATGTTGTGTTTGAGGAATTAGAAACGATTTTAATCAAAAGCAAAATAGTTAATATGTTTAATTTAAACAAGACAGATGAAGTTTTTAATCAAGGTCTAGACGGGGTAGCATACAGAGTAAAACCAAACATATATAAAATAAGGGCATTTGAATTGTATGGGGAAACAGAGGAAGAAAAATTCTTTCGAATTTATCACGCTAGAGATATTAACGAAAACCTTCTTAACACATTACACTCCATACCCGGTATAGTAAGGAAGACACAACAAACGGTAGACTATCGAGTTTCCTTTTACGAAGAGTTGGCCACCAAAATAACAGATGTTCTATCTAGCGCGGAAATTATTAAAGAATCAAAAGCAACAAGTAGAATGGCAAGAGCATCTAAGTTTGAAGGTCTTGAACTTCCAGACGTAGACGTATCACAAGATGAAGTAATAGGTCGTATTTTTACTTGGAGAGAGATTATCGCTATCTATGAGGACAACTCAGAGGATAATACATTAAAATCAATATTGAGTCAAAAAGGTGTCTATATTCAACGGTCTGAGGACGGGAAAAGCAGATATATCGGTAGTGCTTATTCCGAAGGAGGGGGCATACTAGGAAGATGGATGGCCCATTTAAACTCATTAGGGGATGCTCAACATCTCAACCTATTCGTTTTAGAGTACGGTTATAATTGTATTGTGTTTTCTGTACTGGAATTTGTAGATGGAACAACCTCAGAGATTATCCAAAAGGAATCAGCTTGGAAAAGAACACTCGGAACAGTGAACCACGGACCTTATAATGGTATACAGCTGAACAACAACTAATTATTTCATTTTACATTTTTTTAAAATTGATATTTCATAGCGAGAAGTGAATTATCGTGATTTCCAAAGAAAGAGACCAATTAAACTATAACTTGTCTCTTTCGCATGTACATCTCTATTTAATATTTAATTAAGACAAGTTTATAGGTATTTATACTATTTATCTATAAACTATCAAATGTTCCAAAAACTTTCTCCCTCACATTTTCAGAAGTGATGTCCATTAATGGAATGCGTTTACTGATTATTTTTTTGACACCCCAATAGGAGCGATCACTTTCTTTCTGATTTATTGGCTCAATGTATGAATAGTCACCGTTTCTTTGAATATTCATTCTTACTTTTGTATCCCGTATTGCATGGAAAAATCTCCAATGATCGGCTGGCCCTATATATCCACTTTTCCACTTTTGCAAACTTTCGTATTCAAATTTGGAAAGGTGTATACATGGAAGTCCTTTGAGTTGTTCTTCTCTCAAATCCTTATTGTATAGCTCAATTTCCATAACATATAAAGGACCATCCCTCCATTCATTTTCTAATTCAATATCGTTTTTATTTTGAAATATAAGAATGAAATCTTGTATATACCATCCGGATACGTCAGAATCAGATTTATAGCGTAAAAATTTATTTACCACACTCACATAATTACTGTCTTCCGAAGCAATCGTTTTGCAATAGTCCATTAATTTAAGGACATTTTCATATGTATGATGAATAACATGAAAAGCATTTTTTATGTTATCAGTTGAATTCATAATAATCTCCCTCGGATATGGTTAACGTAGTTTCAAAACGCCAATTTACTCTGTTACAAATTTCAAATTCATAAAAATTACTTTTAATTATCGTCCCATCAAATTCTATATTCATATTAGTAAAATCCTCAAATCCTTTTCTAGTCAAAAGGTCGATTATATCCTGAATAATGACTTTATGGAACGGGTCAGCTAATCTCAGTTTCTTTAGTTGGTGCAAAATATCCTGCCAAGAAAGATAGCCTAAATCAACCCCTTTTTCAATAATCCCCCTACCTATAACATCATCGTATACTTCTCTAGATGTGTATCTATCCGCAATAAAAAGCAACAACTTCTTCTTTTTTTTTCCTCTTCGTGAAACAATGCGAGATTCTCTTGCTAATTGGTTAATACTTTGATTAAATTCTATGTGTTCTTTAATCTCTGAGATATTATCTATTTCATCATCTGATGAAAGCCCACTTCTATATTTTATCTCAATCCCTATCACTACATCTTTAAATTCCATTAGAGCATCTATTTCACCTTCTCTATCGTACGGCCAAAAGCTTACTTTATCTGCCCAGAATTCATCTTTAATGTCATCGATATTATAACGAACAGCTTTAGGAATGATTGCCTTCTCCAATATAGGCCTAAGAGCCAATGAAAATGGAATGTAGCGGAGTAGTCCAAAGACATTACCAGTCAGATTATCCTCAAGTCGTTCGGTTAGATTTGATCCATTACTACTAATTTTCCCTTTTATTTCAGCTAACATATAATTCCCCCCTTTGAAACAAAGTTTTCTGCTTTATATGCTGTTCCTTTTTCCTATAATAAAAAGGATACAATTAATTATAATTCCTAGAAATCAGGAGACTGACGCTGACTCAGCATATAATCTCAAAATAAACTTCGACTTATAAGTCTTTTATGTTTGAACTCACATCCTTTACTTCCTACTTATACATTTATTTTCTCAGGTTATCCGCTCTATCTAAAGATTAAAAATCTATTGATATAATTATAATTCCTGGTTTAATCTAATAGAGATTAGTTTATTAAGATAGAATAATTGGAGGATATAATGTTAGATGGTTACAAAATATTCATGGAAGAGTTTAACATAACAGAAGATAGACTAATAGAGTTTGGTATTAAAGAAACAATATATGTAAACCAAGATATTGTTAGAGAAGAATGGAAGGCATTAAAATCAAGAGTTCTTGATGGTAGTAGCAAAGTTTTTATAAGAGGGTACGGTAGAGAAGCGAGAGGAACAGATTTATATTTGACGATGTATAGTAATATATTTGGGCATAATCAGTTTTTTAAGGATCCTACTAACAATACATACCCTGCTAATATGATTAAGAGATTGACTGGTTATTCTCGACAAGAAAAACCAACAAGTAAATACAAGCAACTACGCAATTATCAGGTATCACATATTTTTGGGCAAACCAAAAATCCCTTTTCATTTACTGCTCCTTGGAATATTGTTTATATCCCCAAGATAATGGATCCATTTACTGGACATGAGAGTAAGGGAGAATTGACTGAAGTATTTCAAAAAACTTTTATAAACCATTTCTATATGTACTACCAGGAGTATATTGAGGATTTTAATGAGATAATGATTAAGTGTAAGCCTCTTATAACAGAATACTTAAACGAAAATCCAGCAATAATTAGTCCGAAATTTAAAGAGGATGTTCTTAAAGAATTTAATCCAATCATTATATGAATTCTATTAAAAAATATAATGTATTAACTGGAAAATTATTAGGTAACTGAGTTATCAGAACGTCGACTATATGTAGATAGCTTCAAAAAATACACTACGCAGCCAATGTGTGTCGATATTCAATCGAGCTCTCTGGTTTAGTTTTTTAGTTTTTTCTAGAACCTTTAATAAAGAGATGCATGTTAATTCCTATAATATTAAAAATGCCATAGCCCCCAATAAATATGTTATGTATATTTTATAAAGATGGATAAATGAATAAATGAGGTGTTTTCAATAGTAAGTTTCTCAGAATTACGAAGTTCTGATTTAATACCTGGTGAAATATATGAGGCAGGGAAAACAGGTAGCTTCTTTAAAGATGAAGTAATTAGCAATATCTTTAAGTTTAATAACTTAAAAGGTATTGGAAATCAAAGTGGCATTCGTCGAACATTGATTGAAAAAAATCCTTCTTTAAAAACTGAAGATGCATTTGTAGTACTCTTAGACACGAAAAGCAATCCAGAATGGCCTAATGAATATAATAGGTCTACTAAGATATTAAAGTATTATGGTGATAATCAAGATCCAAAAAAAGAATACTTGGATACAAAACAAAAAGGTAATGTAGCGTTTGAGAAGTATTACCACCGTTGTTATAGTGATTCAACCGGGCATATTGCTCCTTTCCTATATTTCGAACGTATAAATGGTAGAGATGCTCGTTTCATTGGAATTGCAGTTCCTTATGTAAAAGAATTACCGAAAGACAAAGCTTTAGAATTAAAACAATTCATAAAACCAGGTGAAGGTAGTTATGATAACTATGTAGCTTATTTTACAGTATTAGAAGTACCCGTACCAAGGCAATGGCTCTACGACTTAAAAGTAGGTAATTATAATAGTGAATATACGCCAACTCCCTGGTACAATTTCTTAAAATTTAGAGATATATCATCCAATAATGATTTCTATATACGTTTCCCAAATCCGAAGACAACCACTCCCGTAAATAATACTGGTTACCGAATGACTACATATCGGAAAACTCAATCACAATTTCGTAGTCTATTACTCAAACGGGAATCTGGTTGCCAAATATGTAATTTATCTATACCTTCATTATTGATTGCAAGTCATATAATACCTTGGGCAATTGCAGATGAAACACAAAAAATAGATCTTAATAACGGGCTTTTACTCTGTATTTCACATGATGCATTATTTGATAAAGGATTTATTAGTTTTGATGAGAACGGGAAAATCATCATTTCAAATGAACTACCACGATTAGAGTTTGAACGACTTCAAATTCATGAACAAATGTCCATTACAATAATTCCTGAACAAGAGCATTATTTACAAATTCATCGAAAAGCAATGCGTAGCCATTAAACCGTTAAAGTAAGCTATAAAGTCAGGCACAGTTACTCTCCATCCTTCTGTAGCTCCTTTTTTGAAAAAACAAATGAAAAATAAGCATAATAAAAAGTTCAAAGAGATTATAACTCTTTGAACTTTTATATACAAAATCTTTCACAATCATAAAACTAACTTTAGTATTTTCTGATTTAAAAAACTGCTTATATACTTTTGCACCCTTTTCCCTTTAGATGATATCACTAACGTTTGTTTTAGGAAACTCTTTGAAGTAGGTAACTTCTCATTATCTCTAAGTTCAATTGCATTTTTAATGCATATTAAAAGAGGGTTAAATATATCTAAATCTTCCTGGTTAAACTGAATTTCTATAGTATTCTTTATTATTCTTGTTCCTTGATTTTCACCCTCTTATCCAATAATAAACGTCACATCTTCAACGTATGCCTGCCAAGATAATCTTCCCAAGTCATATTAAATTCATTTGTGTCTTATATTTTTAAAGTTAATCGCTCTATGGATAGTTTTCCTCATTTACAGATAGATTCTTTTATATAAAAGTTGTTTTCTTAAATAAAGTATCTTTTTCAGGTAATTCCTCTAATTTCCTCTTTCTAAAGGCATTTGTTAGATTATTTCATTTTATTTTTTGACTTAATCAATGTAAGTAACTGCCCCATTTTAAATTACAAACGCTTCTTCCACAAACCTGCCATTATTGTTACATAAGCAAGATTTCTTTATTACAGGAATGCTGCCATGATAGTACTAGAAAAACTTAAACATTATGCTGCTTCAGTTATTATAAAAGGGTTGCATGTTTAGCCTCTATAATAGTTACATTACAGTAGCCTTGTTAACTTATATGTTATTTTATTATTTAAAAAGTTTGTTTAAAAATGCTGTATATTCCTTTTCTTTCATTGTAATATCTATTCTGTCAATTCTATCTGAATCAGCAAACAATATCGGTGTTTGGCTGAATTTGGTTCCTGTTGGTCCAATAGCACTCAAAATGAAATTAAGTACTTTAAAGCAATTTGTATCTAATCCATTTTCCGCCTTATTTTTTATATCAATAGTTACATGGATTTGAGTCAATATTTTAGACACAAAAAGTTAAGTACTACGCTGATTGTTTCCTTTGATCTTCCACTGTCTGAGGAGTATTGTAATCCAAACTACTATGTATTCTTTTTCTGTTGTACCAACCTTCAATAAATTGAAACATCGCTAGTTTGGCTGTCTGGTAGTCTTGATATTGTACATGATTTACTTCTTCTTTCTTTAAAATAGCGTGAAAGGACTCGATACAGTCATTATCATAAGGACAACCTTTTTGGCTAAATGATTGAATAATACCACGAGATTGAACGTATTGCATAAATACTGAGCTAGTGTATTGTGAACCTAAATCTGTGTGTAGAAGTAACCCTTTAGCTGGCTTTTGAGTAAAGTAAGCGTTTCCTAAAGCGGTCATTACTAAGTCTGTTGTCATGGAACGTGAAAACGAAAAACCTACAATTTTCTTGGAATGTAAATCCATTACGGAAGCCAGGTAACACCATCCGTCTCTTACCGTGTGAATGTAGGTGATATCTGCGACCCATTTCTCATTGATAGTGGTGGTCGAAAAATCTCTATTTAATAGGTTCTTGCGTTCCATCACTTTTTCTCAGCTAGAGTACGCACGGTATTTTTTCTTGGTTATCGAACGAATTTTTGCTTTTGCCATGAGTCGCTGTACACGTTTTAAACTCACAGAGAGCCCACTTTTTAGAAGTGTTCGATGTATTTTCGGAGCGCCATATCGTTCTTTACTCTCTTGATGGATCTGTATTATTTTCTTGGTTATCGCCTGATTTTCACGTTCACGGGTGGACTCTGTTTTCTGTAAAGAATGGTAATAGGTACTTCTCGGAACAGCGAGTACATCACACATCATTTGAACCGAGTAATGTTTTTTGTGTACCTCCATAAAACCGGTAAGCTCTGTATCGGTTATTTTTTCGCGAATATGGCCATAGCCTTTTTTAGAATTTCAATCTCTTGTTTTAACCGAAGGTTCTCCTTTTGAATGGCATCCAACTCTTTAGGAGTGAGGGATTCTTCCCCCGTTCCAATAGGAGTAAAATCCTTAATCCATTTATAAATAGTCACTTCAGAAACGCCATATTCGTTGCTTAATTCTTTCACAGAGGTACCGGAATGATATAAATCCACAACTGTTTTTTTGAAATCTTCATTATATTTTTTGCCTGTGTTATTACGTTCCATACGGACACATCCTTCCATGAATTACATTGTAAGGACTTAACTAAGTCGTGTCCATAAAACTATACTAACTCCATCCTTTATTATGGATAGCTTTTTGTATTAATGAAAAATAACTATTAAAATAAGGGAAATATTATACGAAATGAATTAAATGAATATTAAATCAACATCTTGGAGTACCACTACTATTAGAAAGGTAGTTTTAAAAAGCATAGATGCAAAAGAAGAGTATACCTTTTTAGGTATACTCTTCTTTTGCATCATCTCATTCTGTTAATTTATTCATCTTGCTTAAGGGATATGATTGTATCAAAAATGTTATTATAAACTTCTTTAATATTTTTATCATTCAATTTATCATTATTAAGATTATATTCCCAATAATTATACACTTCTCCTGTATTCAGGAAGCCAGTAGCATAAGAAGTATTGTCCATATCAGGAGCATCTTCATACGTTAAATCCTCCGTAACAAAAGGTACATATCCTTTTGTAGATTCAATAAAAAATGTAGGAATTTTCAATTTTTTATACACAGATGCATACTGACTATCAGCTGCTTCTGATAAGTGATCTTTCATAATGAAAATCGCATTTAAACTTGATAATTCTTGTTCTTTTTTTAAATCGGTTAATTCAATATCCACAAAAGAAACATTATTCTCATTTACATCAGGTTGATTACCAATAACACCAATTCTAAGTTCTTCCTTGGTATCAGAAGAAGTTGACGAATTAGATGTACTTTGCTTATTAGAATCGTTACAACCCGTTAATATAATTAGAATAGCAATAAAAAGATAAAATAATTTTTGTTTCATATGAAAACTCCTTTTTTATTAATAAGAACCAAGTATAAAATACTTGGTTCTTAATCTTATTATAAAAATTACATTTCAAAATCTCAATTAGAATCTGCAATATCCTGTATTATCTTTATAGGCGAAAAAGTTACTTTCGTTTGATAGATTAAATTCTAAACTAGCAGCTTTTCCAACTCCGATATTTAAAGAACCTCCACCAGTAGTAGTACCATTATTATACCAATCACCATTTACTTCCCAATAAATTCTATTTGGGTCTTCTAAATAAGTATATACCGTTCCACCGAATTGTTTAGACTTACCAGTACCAAGATGAGCTCTATTTAATGAAACATTTAAAACTTTAACTATCGCTCTGAAGCTACCACCTTCGGTTGTTTGGACATAAAATTTTATTGCTGGTTTATATGTACCTGTAACTGTAAAAGTTTGGCTTAAAGTTCTATATGTTGCTGCAGCTGCAACAGCAGCAGTTCTTGAATTCTTTTTGGGAGAACTAGCAATAACCTGATTAGAAGCTTCACTTTTAGAGATACCTTGATCTTCAGCAATTTCCTGTACTATTTCATCAAAAGTCATAACCTCACTTACTTCAACATTTGAGGATTCAGTATCAAGACTTACTGTACCGTCTGTAATAGAACTATCCTCAGATGTAGCTCCTGCTGCAGAAGCACTGAAACCAGTTTGTGTTGCTACTAATCCAAAAATCAAGGAACCTGTAATTAAGAATTTTTTAATAGACAATTGCCTTCTCTTCCTAATATTTACAATTTTTTGAATACATTATCAGTATAGAGAATTTCCCCAAATAAATCTATCTATTTATTTATAAATATAGAAAAAAATGTAATTCATAAAAAAAAAAAAAGAGAGTAAAGTTCAAATTTCAATATCTGAAAAAAACACAAAATGAACCACCTTTTGCAAGTGGTTCATTTTATTACAATTCGGTCTGCTCTTTAACATTTCGCTTTGAAAAACAACTATTAAAATAAGTGAAAAATAAAACCAGAATTTACAAACATCTCATCTACACCGACATATTCATTTCTTATATCTAAATTTCCAATGTATTTTCCCTTCATTTACCTCAAATACTTTATGATCGTCAGTATATATAAACACTCCAATTAACCTACTTTGTTTTGATTTCCATTTCCTAGCTCCTTTCTGTTAACATCATCCTCTATTGCTTACATCACAATGTAAGAAACGTAAGAATATTCTTTTTTGCGTATTTTGTTTACAAGAATAATTATTAAGGATTTAAAAGTTTAGATAAAATTGGACATACAAAAAACACACTGGTAGCTTAAGCTATTAATAAAATGTTGTATGAAATAGATGAGTATAACATGATTGAGTAAACGCGAGATTTAGCAGAAAAGTTGTGATGAGGATTTCTCCAAACAAATGCTTATAATGATGCAAATTCAGACATTCCATTAAGAGAATTGAAACATTTTCAATGGAAAGCTAAGAGAAATATAAAAAACGGGTGCAGATAGAAAGAGCAACAACAGTTTTACCAGATAAGCAAAACAATTAAGCAGAATTGTTTATTAAGGAGTAAGGAAAAATTGAAGTAGAAGTACTTATTAAATTTAAACTAAGTTTGCAAAAGATGTAGAACCATATATTCATCAGTTCATCAGCTTCCTCCATAAATTTTTATGTCTAAGTTGGATATTTCTATGAATTTTTAATTCTATTAGTTTCATCCCTCACAATTTTGCAAACCCATTTTTTGGTTTTAAATTAAATGTCTTTTAAATCATAATTTAAAACAGAAACTACTTAAGTTACATGAAAATATTGGATTAGAATAGATGGTTTTTCTATTGGTGATAATTTCCTAGGTAAATTATGCTAAAAAATATGTTGCAATTTGGCGAATTAAGGAATAATATACAATAGTTACATAATAAAGCATATTTTAGGAGATGGATGAATTGGTATTAAGTTTTAAAAAGATTTCTATTATTTTACTAACTGTATTATGTATTTCACAGTTTAGTACAGTTGCTTTTGCAAAAGATAAGCCAAAGAATGATAGACCAAGTGTAACCTATAATTCTACTGGAGAATTTAATAAAGTGGAAAAATTTGGACCGTGGCCACCAAATAAATGGAGCATATATGCAACTGCAAATACATATACAAGCTGGGATAAAGATGCTTTTGAAGCTATAAACTATAAAGCTAATATATCTCTTTCAACAACTAGTACTACTAAATATGAACTTACTGGAAGCACAGAATTTGGTATTAAAAAGATTGCACAAGTTCAAGTTGGAGGTACATTTGGGAAAGAATGGGGGAAAACTAGTACAGTTTCTTTCGATGCTCCAGCTGGATATGTTTATGAACTATGGAGTGCAAATAAAAGAGTAGTTTATAAATATACATATCCAAGTAAGGGTAAAACTACTAAATATTCTAAAGCATATGGTAATGACGGGACTTATAAATGGTTTTTTAGATACAAGCGATAAAGAAATATGTACCCAACAAATATAGTATTTGTTGGGTACATAGGATATACTCTTAATATAACAACATACAAAAGGATGATTAACATATATATGAAAGTAAGTAGAATAATTACATTTTTAGTGATTATACTGTCTAGTGCAATAATTGTTGCCTGTTCAAGTAATAATGAAAATAGTAATAATAAGGATAGTAGCCAACAAAGTAAAACAAGTTCTTTGAAAGATCTAAGTAAAAAATTAGAAGGCGATAATAGTTTTGAAAAGAATTTCCTATTTTTTAATGAAGAAGATGAATCCAAAAACATCACATTAAATTTTAATGGGAATTATACTGAAAATCCTATTACTGGTATTTCACTTTATCAGGATGGTAAGCTTGTAACAGATCAAGTTCAATTAACAGATAACTCCATCCATGATAATGGGGTTTTTAATTTTCAGTTAAAAGAATATATACCTTCCTTTAATGAGATTAAACTAAAAACAAATAATGAAGAAGTATTATTAAAAACGGGTGAGTATTCATTTGAAAAGATAGCTATTTCGGATACTATAAGTGAAGATAAACGTTGGTTTGTATCAGATTACAATACTGGCGAGAAAAAAAACGAGTTTATGTTTAATGGTAGTTTTACTAGAGAAACAGTTAGTGATTCATCAATTGAAATAGTTTATCCTAAATCAGGTCAAAAAAATCTAGACTTAGAGTTTACTGATTCAATTAAAGAAATTGAAGATGGTAAAACACTTAAATTTGAGCTAAATTCTACAAGTTCCAAAGAATTATCACATGAATCATCATATGAAATATATATAGTTCAGAAAGCAGATAATGGAAGTCAATTTTTAATGAATTCTATTATTGCTGTAGTTTCACCAGATTGATTAAATAAATTATTTATATGTTAAGACCTCCTTTGTATAGTGAGGTTTTTTTTTAGATTCCTTCTGTTAACAAGGTCTTTATTAGGCAGGGATTAACTCGAGAAAAGGCATCGTACATAGACTATTCCCTACATCTCAAAACCAAGGAGTTGTTATACCATTCATCATTTACAACAAACATATCATTTACTTTTAAATTACAAAGACCTGTAACAACAAAGTCTCAATACCACTAATGCCTTTTGTATTATATAAACCAGCTTCATTATCACAACCAACTACATAAGTACCAACAGAAAGAGTCTTTAATCTCTCAGATAATTTAACTTCTTCTAGTTTCCTTTTCTTTTTGCGACAATTTAAACAAAGTTTTTGCTTCCTCTACTTTTACTTCTAATCTTTTTATCTTCTCTTCATTCTCTTTAATAGTCGCGTTTAATTCTTGATTTTCTATGTTAGCATCGTGCTTTTCCTTTGACAACAGCATCCATTTCTTTTTGAGGTAATATATTAGTTTTAAATTAATTATATTTCTTTTTATAATTATTGGATTAAATTTCTATTAGTGTATAATATTAGTAGGTATAAATTAAGGCTGGTATAATTTCAAAATTCTTCTTAATTTAGCCTAATATGATAAAAATACAATGATAAAGGGAGCTAATATTAAAATGTTTATTCAATTTAAAACAAAATTTATGATTTTTATTACTATTTGTTCAATTTTTCTTTTCCTTATTCCTAATACTAACAGTGCATTTGCAGCTAGTGGTTGGCAATATGTTGGTAATTCCTATATTGAATTAAATGGAACTTACGTAGGTAGATCCGTTCCTGTTAATTCCCACGGTGGAAATTTCAAGGCAACATTCACTGGTTATCCAGGACAGCTTTCAGTTACATTATATGAAGATGACCCAAATGGTAATCCTGACGATTTAGTGGAAAAGGCAAGAACTGTTTCCGGCAATGGAGGAGAACTTATCTGGAAAAATATTGACGCTGTAAAAGATGGTGACAATAACATTGCAGAATTATACATAAGAGTAACACCAAAAAATACTTCAAATGCAAAAGGTAAAATAACAGTTAAATTCTATGATTAATTAGTAGTTGGTAAATACTTTTTCCATAATAATAAAGTGGTAGAAATTTTCTTACCACTTTTTTTATTGGAACTTTTGGAGATTAGAACTAAACACCATTAAATTAAGTAGTCACGTATGCTTTGTTTATTTATAAAATATAAGTATCTATCCACTCAACAATTCATTTATGGAGGCTAATATTTACTGCTCTTTTTAGAGGGTAGAGCACATTTCAACTAGATAGTTCATTATGAATTTGAAGATATAGTAGTCAATATGAGATATGCAGAATGTTGGAGAATTGTTTCTATATAGGAGTGAGAAGTTCTTTATAAAATATTACAAAGTCTAACGCTAAGAACGAAAAATTTACTCTTTAAAAATTACTATACATTGTATAGATAAATACAGACACATAACTTCCCAGGGATTATTAAGCACCTCTTTTTTTGGTAGTAGTGGCAAGCATATTCCTTTATTATAGGGATGAGTCTTACTTATTAACATTTTTTAGAGTTCACATTTATTTAAAATATGATTGCGTAAAATTTAAAAAACTCATGAAAAAGACTTAATGTCTTATTCATTAAAAGAAATTTTTCTATAATATCTTACTATATCTGCAACGGCGTTGGGTAAATTCCCTTTTTTATATTCTTTAATAAAATGGATTACATGTAATTCAATAACCTTTTCTAAAGTTATATGGAACGAAGAAGTTTCATAAAGATCTCCTAATACTAATTCACCCTTTAAAGCTTCTTTCTTTGTTAAGCTAAAAGTTATTTTACTTTCACCAGACTGCTCTTTATCTTTATTTATTATGTATCCTCCATTACGATAATCTTTTATTTCTAACTCTTTATTACTCATTGAATATATAAAATTGTATAACTCCATTTGGTTATTATAATTGTAGGCTCTTCCAATAAAATCGCGATATAGTATCCATATAAATATCCCCAAGTCAAAATCCAATTCATATTCTTCACTAATAAAATCCACTAAAGCTGATGCTCTTAGTAACAAGTATGTTGGCATTTTAATTTGAAAATCACATGTTGTAGTATCAGGAACAAGCTTGTCCAGAATTCTAAAAAAAAAGGAATCAACTCCTTTGGATTGTACCTTTTTTAATTCTAATCCAATTAAATCATGAGAGCTAAACTTTAACCTATTATTCATCTCACTGTTTCACCTCCATTTCAAGAGCATATAAAAAGATTCGGTGTGCTGCTTTCGCATAAGAGCAATCCCACTTTACTGTATACTCAAAAAGCAGGTTATAATATTTTTCTTCTAATTTTGCCCTTCCCTTTTTTGAGTCACTTTTTGGATACTTGACTTCTGGAAAATCTGTTTTCTTCATTAGCAAAGCTTTCTTTAGCAATTGAGTACATACGTATGTCTGTGTTATTTCATCTTTGTTCACTGTTCTATCCCATATATTCTTTGTAAGTCTTTTTAGCATTTGCCTTTGCTCCATAGTTAAGTTTATTTTAATATCATGCTTTTTGTCTGATCTGGTTTGTCTCTTCTTTGGTGAAGTAACATGCTTCTCAACTGAAGTCCGTACATTTTGAGGGAGTAACGAGTCATTGTTTACTTTTACTTTTTTATTATTAAATAAAATTTTTGGTGATTCCATATATTCTTCCCTCACTTTTTCCCCTCCCCCCTCCATTAAGCCAGGGGCAAAAGGTTAAATGGTAATTTGGTTAATTATATGAGGGAGGTTGGAGAAATATGATGTATAAAATTTACAATAACCGTAAAGAATGAAAATACGAATATATTTATCTGGAGATGGTGAAACGTATGTCAAAACAAGAAAAAAAGGAAATTCAAAAACTACTAAAAAAAGCAGTAAAGGTCGGAAAAAGAAAAATAAAAATTAAATCCATAACTCATAGTCATGGATTAAATCAGTCCTAATTAGTTCATCTTTTGTGATTTAGTATAAAAAATGAAACAGCCAATTGAGCTGTTTCATTTTTATTCCCCTATGCTCATTATGAGATAATAGCTTAGAATTTTCTCTAAGTTATTTCTTGGATTTGCATTGAAAAATATACCATCGTTGCTGCCAGGTACTATTTTCATCTAAAAATTTACATTTTATCTCGGACTATCTTAAATCTTTTTTTGCCTTTAACATGGTAAACTCAATATATTTAAATACATCAGCTAAATTTTAAAAGGTGATTTTTAAGTTGCTTTAAAAACAGACAAGATTAAGGATCAATAATGGCTGTACCATTATTTTTCAATACTCATGTAACCGCTAAAATAAAGTGAACAGTTTTTGCTCACTTCCAATGAACACTTTTCGCCTAATAAATTCATTCCTGTAAACTGGGTTTATCAGTTTGTAGGAGGAGCAAAATGGAGGAAAAGTTAATGATATATTTAGAGATTCACCAATTAACTAAACAAAGATTAAGAGTTTCTCAAATTGCTAAAAGATTAAAGATTTCCCGAACTACTGTGTATAAATATTTGGAAATGACTTTTGAAGAAGCTGTAAATGAATTTGATATTGGTGAACGAAAAAAGATATTGGATCCCTATCGGGATTGGATTGTCAATTGGCTGAAGGAATATCCCTCCCTCAGTGGAGCTCAGATTTTTGATTGGCTACAGGAAAGGTTTCCAAATATTAAAGTCGGAGAAAGCACAGTGCGACGCTATGTAAATGAAGTAAGAGAACTGTATCAAATTGAAAAGAAAGAAGAATCACGTGAATATGAGTCTGTCGATGAACTACCACCAGGAAAACAGCTGCAGGTTGATTGGGGACAAGCTGTCCAAAAGGATATATATGGTAAGGAAATACGCCTCTATTTCATTGCGTTCGTACTAGCACATTCCCGGAATAAATATATGTGGTGGCTCAACAGACCCTTCACTACCGAGGACACTATGCGCTGTCATGAACTAGCTTTTCAATATTATGGTGGTGTCCCTGAAGAAGTTGTATATGATCAGGACAATTTGATTGCGGTAAGTGAGAATGCAGGAGACCTAATCTTGACTAAAGGATTCCAAAAATATATTCAGCAAAGAAAGTTTCGAGTGTATCTATGTAGAAAGGCTGACCCTGAATCTAAAGGGAAAGTCGAGAATGTCGTAAAATACATAAAGAACAACTTTGCCAAGAACCGAGTGTATTCTACACTGGAAGATTGGAACAACCGTAGCCTAAAATGGCTTGAAAGAACCGGAAACTTCAAGGTGCATAATACAACTAAAAAGAGACCTTGCGAAGTGTTTCTCCTGGAAAAGCAACACTTGCGAAAGATCTCTAATCCGCTTTCTTACGAAAGCAACTATACTGAAATTATAACAAGGAATGTCCGTAAGGACAATACGGTGCACTTCAAATCGAATCGATATTCTGTACCTGTGGGTACATATACTAGACAAGCAATAGTCCATTTACACATCGCTGACTATGTACTGAAGATTTGTGACCCTTCCACAGGAGAAATTATTGCGGAGCATTCTATCTCTCAAGATAAAGGGAGACTAGTCAAGAATAGGAACCATTCTCGTGAGCGGTCCAAGTCGCTCGACTTATTAAGACAAGAACTGATCGCCCTTCTTGCCCATGATAACGCGACAAACTACATAGATAAAGTCAGCAAAGACTATGGACGTTATCGACGAGACCAATTCACACTGATTAAAAAAGTGGCTCAAGAAAACAAGGAATGGGTCCACTTAGCGCTTGAGAAGTGTATAAATGAAGGTCTGTACAGCGCCAATAGCTTTCGTGATGTCGTGGGATTTCTCAAGCAAACATCACTTGATCAGCAACATAGAATCATAGAGGAGAGCGACAAAATCCCAGTAGATATAGATGTTCAGACTAGAGGAATGGATCAATACCTCCAATTGATGGGAGGAAAATATGGTGAGTAAAAGTGTCATGGAAATCCAGCAATCTTTTCGACAGTTAAGGATGGTGGAAACTGCAGATGGTCTCACTGATCTCCTTCGCAAGGCGGAACAGAAATCTTGGACCTATCTCGAGTTATTAGAAGAATTAACCACGTTTGAACTTAAAAAGCGAGAAGAGAAAAGTATTGAAAAGCGATTGAACTGGGCACGATTCCCTTACCATAGACCGATTCATATGTTCCGAGTCGAGGAACAAGACGCAATTACTGAAAGGCAATTAAAGCAGCTACGTGAATATGAGTGGCTTGAACAAAACTATAATCTCATACTACTTGGACCGCCAGGTGCAGGCAAGACGCTACTTTCCGTGGGACTTGGTATTGAAGCAATCAATAAGGGATTTCAAGTATATTTCATAACAATGGGTGAGTTGATTCAGTTACTTAAGACAGAGGAGTACGTAAATAAATCTAAGATCCAGTTGAAGCGCTTGCGCGCTTCTGATCTGGTTATAATTGATGACATCATGTATATGGCAATGGATCAACGAGAAGCTACCCTTTTCTTTCAATTAGTCCACCAACTATACGAGCAAAGTTCTTTAATTTTGACATCCAATAGAAGTCCTGAAGAGTGGACAGAGATTGTCGGAAATCAAGGAATGATGACCGCAATATTGGATCGATTATTGCATCGTGTCGAGGTTATTCATATGAATAATGAAAGTCATCGACTGAAGAATCAACAAAGGATTTTTAAAGATTAAAAAGTGTTCAGCGCTAATGAGCAAAAAGTGTTCAAATGGGGTTGACGGTTACAACTCATTTTTAATTCTTGTTTTTCTATACTTTTCAATTCAAATATGAAGGATTCTAAAAATGTAGGAATAAAAATATAAAAGAACATTAGCTAATTCAATACTTATATATTACACTATTTTGTCGTGCCTTTATAACTCAAGTGTATCGTAAATTAAAGCACTCTAACTAATATTATGATAATCCACTAAGAACTGTAGCTTATTCATAGCTTTAACGAACTCATCTTTAAACAAGTCATCCTCATGTACTTTAAATGTCTGCAAGGATTCCACTTTTTCCTTTGTTACAATTAAGAGGTGATAAACATCTACATTTTCTGTGACACCGATGGCCATTGGTTCTTTCCTGTCTTTATTTCCATACAGAAGGATATATTTATCCAAAACTGCTGTAACTGATGAACAATGTCCCATTCCTTAAAGTAAATCCCGTTAAATTCAAGCAGTTTCGCTTCAACTACATGATATTTTTTTCTTATATGAAATGTAGGGTGAAGGGAAATGTTATCATCTCCACTCAGAACCTTAGAAATTAACTCCTTTACTAAAAAACGTAGTTCCTTCCTCAATATTGACAGTACCTATTTCCACCTTCATAAATAAACTCCTCATATTATTTTTCAGTTTAATCTTTCCTAAATATTTCTAAAAAATTTTTCACAAACTTTAAATCTCGGACATACTATTCCAACTTGCAGTTGTACTTAATATACCATTCTTCAACTGTTTATAATCCGTTTAAACTTTTGATTATCTTACTTCATGTATCTCCGATTGAAATACTATTTGCCAATTATATTTCACCCATCTATAAATAATTATAAAGTTATAGAGAAGGGCCTTGATGAATATTTTTTCTTTTCCCTTTTTTAGATTTCAAATCATCTTCAAACTGTTTTTTTGAGCTAAAATTTCTCTTTTCTAAGATACCTTGGAATAATCCACTGGTTACTCCTGAAGAAAGGAAAGGAAGAGAATTACTTGATTTATATTGAATAATTTCTTCATTAATCTTTGCATTAAAATCTTTCATTAACGGACTATTATCAATTTCACTTAAAGCAAATTCCACAGGGTCAATTACTTTTAACTTATTCGCTTCATATTTCGGTAATTCACTAATATTTCTCAAACATTCATCCTTAAATAACAACAAGTAACGAGGATTATTGACTTGGAAGTTTGGAAACGCCTTAGTAACATTTTGGTCTTTTTTCGTATCATCACTAGTCAATAACCTGATTAGTTTAATCTGTTCTTCAACTGTATAACGATGAAGCGATTGAATGGATTCTAACGTTATAGGTTTTTCATAATACTCTGTACCAACAACTAAAATTTCTTTCTCTTCTAATGATAATGTTTTAATATCAATAGATGGATACCACTTATTAATTTCCAAGTTATAAAAATCATTTATTAAATCACGAGCTTCAAATAATGCGTTTGTATCTTTTATGTTAATTTTCCATTTTTGAAATTCTTGTAGATTTTTTTCTGATGCTTCTCTTAATGTTACTTCTAATTTATTTTGCCTTATGTTTAATTGCTTTTCTAATTGTATTCTTGAATTAAATAACCCTTTTAACATTTGATTAATCGTTAGAACAAAGGCATATCTATTGTGTAGTAATTCATTAATTTCTTTTAATAAATTCTCAGAACTTACTTCATACTCAATTGCATCTATTTCATCATCTGACAATAAGACCTTGTTCGAGATAGTTTTTTCAACGAGTGCAATTTTTTCATCAAGGCTAAAGCTATCAACATCCCACGTAGGATAGTACTCTTTAATAAATCTGGTACTCTCAGAATCAAATATTTCCTCAGCATTATTAATTAGAGTTTCTTCCTTTTCAATTCGTGACAATTGATTCAATTTCGATTCATTGTCTTTAGTAAACTGTATAGATTTTTTCCAACCTTCTAACTGCACTCTTCTTTCATTTATAGTCTTCATATTAATAAACATTTTTAACTCTTTAGCTATATCACTAAGATGTTTTTTCTCCGATGGAGAGAACTTACGAACAAATTTATTTTGATAAATTAGTTGATCTTTTTTCACTTTATATTTCTGCAAATCAGAAATAGTTTTATTATATTTTTTCACTTCTTTGTTGAAAGAAATACGTTCTGATTTTTGTCCATTCTTCTCCATTTGACGCGCAACATATCCTTCGTGGATTGTTGGCATTTCTTCAAGTCCACGATTTTCGTTCGAAAGATGAGAAATAATTTGTTTAATTTCATATTTCTCCAAATATTGATTCGCTTTGTCAGCCCATAATTTTCTCCAACTATTAAAAATTTCTTTACTATTCCAATCAGTTGTATCAACTTTGTTGAAAGCTTTATTACCGTTTTTATCTAGAATATGCTCCCCATTTTTATCAAACTTGTATTCTCTTTTTGCTTTAACTCCCCAAGTTCCATCTTCATTAAAAGGTCTAACAGTTAACATTACATGAAAGTGAGGATTGTTAATATCATCTCTATGTATTGCAATATCAGCGACCATTCCACGATCGACAAATGCTTCCTGACAAAAATCTAAAGTTAGTTTTTCTTGTTGCTCATTTGTTAACTCAACAGGAAGAGCGACATTAAATTCTCTCGCAAATTGTGCATTATAATTCTTTTCAATTCTATTCACTTCATTCCAAAGCTTCTCTCGATTTGTTGCCCAATCAGGTGCGTGAGGAGGAACAAGAATATGAGTAACTGGAACAATATCCCGTTTATAGAAAAATGCCTGATTGTCTACTTCATCAACTAGCTTTTCTCCAGAACGATAAGCAGCTGCAGCTAACGGGCTTTTTGGATTTCCTGTATGTTTTGAAATTCTGCTCATAATCTGTCCACTTAAATGATAAATAGCCATCGAGGATTCTCCTTTCTACAAACATGAACGAAGTGAATTTTAACCAACACGCCTGACGGAAATCATAGGAGAACGGAGTTCTCACTGATTTTAGCACACACTCGTAAGAGTGTATAAGTGCGCCATTTATCACTTCGTTATGGATATATTCTACCACTTAATCTACATTTATCCAATAATTTACTTCTATTAACCTATGATGATTGAATCATAATTAGAAGATTGCTACAATTAAATAAAATAACCTAAGGAGATCTATTTATGACTCAAAATACAAAATCAAAAATACTATCGATTGAGGAGCAAATCAAAAAGTTACAAGATAAAAAGAAGAAAGAAATCATAAAGTTAGAGAAAAGTACCGGGAAGAGATTTATTGAAAAGTTTAATTTAGAAAATAAATCCCTTGATGAAATTTATTCCTTCATTGAAAATATTGAAAAGTTTTATAAGAATTCTTCATTAACTAGTAATTCTCAGAGAGATATACATAATGGACAATCAACTCAGCAAAATTGAGGAGAAAATAAAAAAGCTAGAAAGAGAAAAGAAAATATATGAACTCTCTCTAAATAAAAAAAGCAGAAAACAACGTACAAGAAGATTAATTCAAATAGGTGCTCTTTCTGAAAACTATTTTGATTTATATGATAATGATTTACTCGACATTGAAGAAATTTTTTCTCAGTTCTCTCTATTTGTAAAGACTAACAAATTAGAAAAACATAAAAAAAAGAAGGAATAATAATTGATTCCTTCTTTTTTTATATGTATATTCAATTATAAAAACGACATTAAGACTCAGAGGATATAATAAATAAAGTTCCAATAGTATAATTTTTATCTATATGTAACAAACACATCTTTACTAGAATTCAAAATAATAGATTTTAATCTCTTATAGCTATTAGATCATAGTTACTTATAAAAGATCAATAGGAATTGTAAGCCATTAATAAAAACTTTTTTCTGTGTTAAACAGGCGTTTAAAAAATGGGAACTTCTTTCTAAGAATGTTTCTTTATCTATTCCTTTTAAGAACTACTTCTCGCCTTTCAATTCTTTCATAACAGAAATAATCTATCTGGAGGACAAAATTTACTTTCTTGTTTCCTTAAAAACGTGTCTCTAATTTGTCCAGCAAAAGGATATACGTCTTGAAAAATATATTTATGAATCCTCTGTAAATGCTTTATGCCGAAAGATCTATGTAATGGTTTAATTTGTAGTTCATAAATTCTATTAGTTGTCATTAGACGTTCTATTTCATTCAGCTTATCTTCATCTCTTAAATCGTATTTTTAATTACCTTGCTCATTATATCAAACCTCCCCTTCCATCTATTGAATTAGAGAATGTAATTAATCATAATTCTAATTCTTTTTGTTTAGATAGAGATTTGTATTGTCTAATAAGTTCTTGTTTAGGTTCTTCATTTGCTATTATCTTGTTAAAAATATTTACAAATGCCTTATCATCCAATTGTGCTTTTATAGATGCTTTTAACATCTCTTCCTGAGCAATTATAGACCAGTTTATTTCATATCCATTTTTCAGTCCTAATAACCTAAAATACTCTCTCTGTGTTCTCCCATTTCCTTCTGGAAATGGGTGCAAAAGATTAATTTCTCCAAAATAATAAGAGCATCTTTCTGAGAACTCTTCTTTAGTCAATCCTTTTAGAGACTTCTCATCTTTCAACTGTTTCATTATGGTGTTTCCATATGAAACAATATTACCTGCAGGTGCAAATCTAGTGAAATTCTTACCAATTGTTTCATCTCTAATTTGTCCAGCAAATGAATATATATCTTGAAAAATGTATTTATGGATTTTTTGCAAATGCTTCATACCAAAGGATCCATTTAATGGTTTAATATAAAGTTCACGCAACCGTTCAGTAACTAATGTATTTTCAAGTTCAGATAATATTTTTTCATCTTTAATATTAAATTTATTTATTAATACTTCTGTTCCTGGATACCAATTTTTTGAAGGCCTATTTCCCATTTGCTAACTCCACTGCTTTTTTAATAAATTCTTCGTGAGTAATTTTCCCTTCCGCCTTTTCTCTAATTAATTTTTCTTGTTCTTTAGATAAATATAAACCTTCAATAGCTGCCGTACCTTTTGCATACTCTAACGCTTTTTCATTTAACATGGCTTTATCTTTTTCTTCCAAGAAAATTCCACCTTTTATTTTTTATTCCAACGGCTTTTATATAGGAAATTATTCTAATGAATTTCTCAATGCACCACTTTATAATTAATTTCTTGTACATTAGGTACATTAAAATACTACATAACTAGTAAAGTTGCTCCACTTATAGATCAAATTCTTTTTTTAACTTTTCTTCATAATTTTCATTTATATAATTCCTAATGAATTCATACCTTTTATTAAAGTCTTCTTCTTTCCTAAATAGTCCTACCTTTTTATATCTCTCGCTTTCTGATTTTGTAGACCACATTTCAATAGCTTCATGTTCAAGAGCAGCTTCTACTCTTCTTCTTACTACCATTTCTTTAAATCTTGTTTCTTTTTGCTCCTCTGGTGATGGGAGTTTTGGTATTTTCTCTATTATTGAATCATAATGTTTTTTTATTTCCTCGATTTGTGATGCTGCCATTTGATTAAATGTTTGCCTTAATTCTTCACTTATTTGTTTTTTTAATGTTTCAAAATCACCTTCAAACGCTACGGGTCCAACTTCATCAGCAGGGAATCCCCTTAGTTCAACATGATTTGCCAGATCGTCATATATAGCTGCTAAGGACCATTTTTCTTCTCTACGTTTTTTTATAAATATTGCTATTTGTAAATCCAAATCATCATAAACTTTTTCTTTAGTATCTTCTGTCCGCATAACATAATGAATCCTTTTACTCTCAAGAGCTTTAAACCATCCATCAATTGTATTCATATGGATTTTTTCGTGCTCAAACGCTAACTTAATTTGTTCTGTAAAATCACTTATTTTCCAATAATTCAATGAAACCAACTCCTTATATTATGTAAACTAAAACGAAGTATTTAGTCTCAACACAACATTTATAATTTGTAATCCAAATATAGACTCCAGCATATATATAGACCACATCCAATAAATCTATAACTCTTTTTGGGTATTTTTATACCAAAATTACTTATTACAACTAAATGCGCTCAATAATGTATTCTACAACTACTAAACAGTACCCTGCAAACCATAGAATATCGATTTATAAATATGGGATAGTTGTATTTCACACAAAAATTATAGACCACACACCTTGTATGTAAACTAACTTTATTCCACAATTAGTTGACTAATGACTTACTCTAAGTGATTCACATATAGACAACAGATTACTTATAGAGTACAACTTTAAAAACCTACTATTTTATGTACTAATAGTAATCAACAAATGAACTAATTGTAGCCAAAATGTGTGTTCTATATATAAATCACACAACAACTATAGACTACAATTCCAAGAAGTCCTAGGTGTTTATAGCGTATATGTAGAGTGACTTTATACTAATTTTACTTTAAAACCCTTATTATTCACAGTATAAACTATTAATTGACTCAATAAAAAATCCCCACAAAGAGGGGATTAATCATCGTCATCATCGTCGAAATTCAAAAAAGTTTTCTGAATAAAACTGCTTGTAGTTGAATTTACTTTAAATGATTTCTGTTCTGGTTCGATATCTTCTGTTTGTTTGCTAACATTTTGAATACCATCTCCGTCAAAAGAAAAAGGGGAGGTTAATTGGTGGTTAACAACTTGGTGTATTAACTGACTTAAAAGCGTTTTAGTATATGATGAATTTAACCATTCTCTCTGTTCTAAACTTAAATTAGAGGGAAGGGGGATATTTATAGAATCAGCCTGATTTGATCCAAATGAATTATCTATTGAATTAACAAACAGGGGAGCAATTTCACTGCTGAAATTTCTCCCTAATTCACTTTTTCGTTTGTTTAGATGTTCAATGACTGACTTAGGTGTATTTTGTGGTAATCTGAAAGATATTGTTTTACCTGGTTCATAAAAACCCACGATTCATCACTCACTTGAAGCAGCTGCTTCATTAATAGAAATACCTTTACTATCTGCATACATCATCAAGATTTTGAAGTAAGCTCTAGCAATCATCCATACACTTTCCTCAGCAGATACAAATCGAAGTGGATAATTCTTATCTGCTTGATTTATTTCTGTTAAATAAGGTTTTAATACTACCGAACCACCACCAATTTGGTAAGCTAAGCGTGTATCTGGTACATTTCTCCATAGTTCTTTAATTAGTTTGTACTCTTCTTTTGCTAATATTGATAATTCCTCATCGACAATACCTTTAATTGATACTCTGTTACCGTCTACCCAAATGTGATATTGTTCTTCTGAATCTGTATTAGTTATTATTTCTACTAAAGAACGTCGGCTTTTTATAGTATATTTGTGTGTAGAATAAACTCTTTTTATGATGTTATCTAAGTATGTGGAAACACCTTTTTTAATTCCATCACTATATTCATTGTCTACTTCAGCATCTTTTGTGATAATTGCTGAATCCGTTGATAGACCACCAATGTCATTAATTAATATTGTTTTGCCAAGTAGTTCTTCGTTTTTTGTAGAACCATTGTCATTTGTAGTTAAGTCTACATATGCTGCAAAACCTTCCGTGTTAACTATCACTTGCTCAAATTTAATTCTAACAATTTTATTTTCAAAATTAGGAGTTTTAAGGAACTTCACTTCATGTTGAGCAGACTTCAGTTTCTTTCTAAACTCTTTTGCTTTACCTTTTTTTGTTTCATCTAATGGTAATCCTGTTGAAAGATAATATGTTGCTTCAATAACTCCATCTTCTTCTTTAAATTTACTTATTGCATCGTAGGCTAAGGTTGTTAGCAATAATACAATAGGTTGATCACTTTCTGATTTGTCCTGTTCAGGTGTTAACTCATCATTGTTAGGGTATTTTGATGCTAATTTCCCGACGGCGAATGAGCCATTTTTAATTTTTAATGCAGACGAAGTTATTTCAACATGAAGTGCATTTAATGGTTCTTTCTCCATTTCAACTATGTCACGATCTTTTAAATCAGCTATAACGTTTGGTATGTATATCTTATTTTCTAAATCTCCTAAATATCCTTTTACTGCGTCATTTCCTATATCAATTGATACGAATCTTGCCATGGATTTCCCTCCTAATAATAGTACATGTTCTATTATCTATTGTATGCAAATTGCATACATTTGTCAAAGTATATTTGTCTATACGCATGCAATTTGCATACATACCAATTTTATACTCGCTTATTTGCATGCAATAAGTATGCAATGTTGTTTTTAAATTATTTTGTTATTTTGACTTCTACATGTATCCTATTCTAAGAATAAAAGTACTTCATATATGAAGTAACAATCACTTGTAGAGTAAAAATATACTAAATATAGTTTCCTTGAAACAATGTGCTTGGTAAGTTTAATAGTGAAAGCTATCCAATTGTGTATTGCAAAATAGAAAATTGTCAGCAAATATTGTTGTTCAAATAATAAGATTGAATAAAACTGTATTTTTATAAAGATTGCATTGAGACTAAAGATCACTTTGTATTTTTAATTTAGTGGATGTGGATGTGATATATAGATATTGCAGAAGAGAGTTCACCTAATATTTTTAAGTTTAATTTAAGTTCTAATAGAAGAAGGGGACTTTTCATAAGGAGATAATTAATTGTGTCAAAAGTGATATTTAAAAATGCTGCTATTACAAAAGCAATTTATACTATCACAAAATTTAGCTGGAAAAGTTATTAAAAAGAAATATTCACGTAGAAAAAGTAATAAGCAAACGAATTTCATTTTTTTTTAAAACAGATAATTCAAACCAACTTATAATCTTATGAACAAACTAACAATTATATTCTTGTTTTAATGTTTTATTATATTGTTTTAATTTATTATATTGTTTTAAATGTTTTATGGTGTCGAATAACGTAGTAATAGCAAGGGTTTAAGAGGTTTAACTATCACTAATTTTGCGTGAATGAACACTAATTTAGCGTTAACTATCACGTTTTTAGCGTTAAGAATCACTAATTTTGCGTATAAGTATCACTAATTTCGCGTCAAATATCGCTAAAATTGCGTTAACTATCACGTTTTTAGCGCGATAATATCACTAATTTAGCGTGTGAATTACGCTTAAAACCCCAACTATCACTAATTTTGCGGGGGAAGTATCACTTTTATTTTTTTGTTAATACTTCATCTACAGTAATTATTTTATTAAATTTGGATATGTAACGTTTAATAACTATCACCGATTTTGCGCATCTTGCTTTAAATTATAGAATTACAAAAGAAAAACGCAGAAAATGTCGTTTTTTCTTGGTGATATTTAAAATAAATCACCTTAAGTATCACTAATTTTGCGCATAAGAATTTCTAACTATCACTAATTTTGCGTTTGAAAGATTCGAATTAACTATCACCAATTTTGCGTAATTAAGTCTTTTACGAATTAACTATCACTAATTTTGCGCTTATTTAGTTGTAACAAGCACTAATTACTCTGCATTTATATAAGTTTTTTACGAAATTGTGATCTTTAGATAGTCTATCATTCTTCTATTAAAAGCTACTTATCTATAAAGAGTGATAGTTTTCTAATTGAATAGTGATATTTAGCTTAACTATCACCAATTTTGCAAGCATTTCTAATAGAAAAGCATAGAACGCAAAATTAGTGATAGTTAAAATCTTGTCATCTAGTCCTGTATTTCAATGGTTAAACTAAATATGATTCCATGGTTAGTTTACAATACTATCACCTTATGATAATTTAGTGATAGTATAACTATTTTGGAGGATTCTATGGATGATTTAATTATTGATAATGAAAATGAACTCGATAGTATCAGTACAAAAAACTGGGTGACCAAATCAAATGAGTTAATTGAAAGTACATATAAATTATCCTTACAAGAGCAGCGTATTCTGCTGGTAATGGCTTCTAAAGTTCAGCCAAGTGATGAGACATTAAAAACATATCGTTTCAGGGCTAGAGATTTTATAGAGATTATCGGAAACTCAAAAAGAACCGGATTCTATTCTTACCTAAGAGAAATAGTCAATGGCCTTCAAACAAAGGTTCTAACGATAAAAAAGGATGGTAAGCAACGAAATTATAGTTGGGTAATTACTTCTATATATGAAGACAATGAAGGCTATATAACTCTACAATTCCATCCTGAATTAAAAGGTTTTTTTCTAGAACTAAAAGATAAGTTTACATCCTATCAACTTGAGAATGTTGTACGTCTTAATTCTGTCTATTCAATTAGAATATATGAACTACTTAAACAGTATGAAAGAATTAAAAAAAGAAAGTTAACACTAATGGAATTACGCGCATTTTTAGGAATAGAACCTACTAAATATAAGCAATATGGACATTTTAAAAGCAAAGTATTATTAGTGGCCCAGAATGAAGTAAACAATAATACAGACATTAGTTTCATGTTTAATGAAATTAAGACTGGAAGAAAAGTAACCAGTATCGAATTTATTATTAATAGTAACTCTCATCAATTGATAGAAGTAGTTCTAGATGAATCTAAACAAGTAGAAGATAAGCAACTTTCACTTTTTGATGATTTACAAATTCTATTATCTAATCTAGGCATATCTGCAGATAAAATCGAATGGTTAATAAAAGAGTTTTCAGAGGATCAAATCAGAAGGAATATAAATTATGTTTTGACTAGAAAAGACATAAAAAAAAGAGCAGGCTATGCCATAAAAGCAATACAACTAGATTATGCTCAATCCATTGAAGACGAAATACATGAACCAGAATTGATTATTGACCCAGTCGAAGAAGCCATTCGAGAGTTTATAAAAGATAATGTCCCTAAGAGAAGGGTTAAGCGTATAGAACATATGCCAATTTATATGTTAAGACAGCCGGCCATAAAATTTTTCAGTAAGTATGTTTCAGAAGAAGAAGCAATTGAGATATGGGATAATCGCCAGGATGAAATATACAATGAAATTAGTCAGCAACGAAAGAACAAATTGATTACTACCTAAATTTTACGTACATAAAAATATAAATGAAACACCCTGAATAATAAATTTTATTCAGGGTGTTTCATTTATATGAATATATTATTGATTTAATAGGAGTTTTAAATACAGAAAAAAAGGAGAGAATCAATAGGGTTTAAGTAGAAAATAGAAAATATTAGTAATAGACAAAGTTTCAATCCTTGTAAACGTATTGCATCTGCTGGATTTTATTGCTATACTAATCTCAACTAAATCGGAATGACAATAAAAAAAGACTCCCGCCATCTAAGTAGTGTCCCCACACTCTTAGACGGTTCCCCCTAAAAGCACTAGGGAAAACACTGACAGGAAGTCTGTTTTTGTCTTATCGACTTATATCGATAGTTTACATGAATATAAGTAGAAAGTCAAAACAAAATCCTGCTAAAATGTCTATTTTGTGTCTGCTTTTTTTGACAAAAATTGACGATGTTTTCCTTTATAAGGGTTCATCGTCTTTTTGTTGTATAAAAAGGAGCAAAGTAATATGTCAGTGTTAATACCACCGCCAAAACCTCAAACCCTTACTATTGATGGGGTTAAATTCTTCAAAAAACATTTGGATAAAATCGTTAAATACGACCTAGAATTATCATATAATCCAATAACTACTTCTGAAATCTCTTTATTTATGATTCTTCACTTATACACAGATGAAATGGGACAAATTCGTTCACTTACAAAAGATCCTGCTGTAAGCGAACGCAAACAATTATGTATTTCTAATATCTCAACAGACCATGATCTTACATATGAAACAGTAAAAAAAGCATTTGATAAATTACTAGAAAGAAATTACATAGCGGAAGTACATACAGAACAAGACATGCATTATGAAATCGTTGATTACGGTAAATATAATAATTTGATTACTAGTTACAGTGAAGAGAAATCATCCTATTTCCATATACCAATGGCTCTATTCCAGGAAAAAATCTTTGGCCAATTAATTAAACAGCGTTATCAAAGAGGACCAATCCTGTTGTTGAAACTGTGTGAGTATATTCAACGACAAATTGGGATTAATCGTAGAACTGTAGAAGATGTGGAGTTGGTTAAAGGGGATAGAACGATGTCCTATCTTAAGAAAACTCTAAACACTACAGCAAAAAGAGTAAGAAACTACTTATCTATCATTAAAAATGTATTTTCTTTTGTTCCAGTAGAGAAAAAAATAAAACAACCTTCTCCAAATCGTCAAAATAGAAGAAGAGAATTTATACAAGTATGCATTGAAAAGTTTGATTTCACTCTAAACAGCGTGTGTTTTAAAAAAATTAATGAAATAGGTCAAAGGAAGACATTTGCTGCATGTAAAAAAGAAATGGCTGCAAGAATCAAAAATGCGAATATACCTTTGAAATTTCGTCAAATAAAAGACATTGAGAAGTCTATAAGCAGAATGGTGAACTACTCTATGCATTTTGAAGTGGTTAACTTATCGAAAAAAATGCTAAACTACACGATTTCTTCCGTAGCCGATACACTGGAAGAGCTACACCTTAAAGGGCTGTTAACATCTATTAAATCTATTGGTGCTTATGCAAATAGGCAGTTTACCAAAGCACTTCATGAATTTCGTGAAAGTTTTATGGATGAAGGCGATGTAATTGAGATTAGTCACACTTACCATAAGCTATATGGTTATTATCCTTACTTTCTAGAAGAAAAGAGTAGAAACTAAAAATTTAAAAAATCTAATAATCTTTTAAGCCTTTTCAAAGTTTTTTAAGGAGAAAGGGCTTTTTGTCATGCCCTTAGAATAGTATTCTTACATATTCCCTTTAATAATTCATATAACCGTATGTTTCAACTACTGATTTTATGTAAAAAATATAAATTGGAGACTAAGTGTTGCTAAATTTTAATGTATTTCAAGCTATGTTAAATATACTAACTGTATTTCCAGTTATCTAGTTTAAGAAAGGCTGTATTTCAAAATATGTGAAATATGAATATAGTATTTGAACGTATGTGCAAACTGTGAATATAGTATTTTAATCATCAAGTAAAAAGGCTGAAACCCATGGTATATATGAGTTCCAGCCTTTTTGTGATTTTTCCTTATATTTATTTGTATTCTTTATTATTACTTGTATTTCTTATTATATTGATTTTTATAAATTATTGTTTCTTTACATGCTGTGCTATTCAATATCCAGACTAATATATAAAGCAGTTATAACGTTTCTTTATGTCTCTCTAAAAAAATAGCGTACAACCTAACCTGGTTCAAATATCTGTTTCTTTTTTCCGATGATAATCTATTTGCTGAACGTACTATCTGCTGTAGCGTATGTTGTTCTAAATTAGCATTGTCGTAGTGCTCATCTAAGCCTAATAAGAAATCGGCTCTAGCATTAAAGAACTTACAATAATTTATAATGGCATCTAAAGCTGGGACCACTTGATTAGTTTCATAATTACTGATCTGATACCTAGTTAAGTGAAGCTCTTCAGCTAATTCGGCTTGTGTTAAATGTCTTTCTTTTCTTAATACTTTTAAACGATCACCTATTGTATTCATGTATTAATTATATAATTTATATAGAGAATTTTCTATAATGTGCATATTATACGCATTGATTAGGTTTAAATGTGGTAAAAATGCCCATAATTCATCTGATTAGGAATAGATAGTCTTTAGTTAAATGGTATAATATACACGGGTAAATATTCCTAAATAGGAAAGTTTTATAGAAATAATCTATAAAGGGAGGCTACAAATATGTTTTTTTCAGTTGATAAATCTGATATAACAAATAAAAAAAATAAAAATATAAAAACACATCCTAATTTTTGTATCGGATGTAGTAATCATTCTTCGAATAAGTTAGATAGAATCTATCCTAATCAAATAAGATGGCTAGAATTCATTGTGAACTATTACCCACTCTATAATCGCAGTGTAAATACTCCTGCTGATCTCCACTATTTGCATAACACTACATCTAGAGCTCAACATAAACTTAAGTCAAGGTGGAATATATTCCAAAAATATAGTTTCCTAGATAAATTATCTTTTATTCAAGATAACTCAATAGGAGTCCGGACATGATATCTTTTGTTTTATTATCTTGGCTGATGGCAGTCATCTTATTACTAGTTAATATAAAGCAAGAAAAAACACGTTGGGGAAGCTATATGGGTTTTTGTGAAGGTTTTGGAGGATTAGGAATTGTTTTAGGAAAAAGTGCTGACCGTCCGGATTGGATTATTATGTTGGATGGGATTTCTACATCCATCGGGCATTACTGGACACCTTATGTCATTCTAATATTCGGCTTATTATATACAGATATGATTAAAACCAAAAGAATGAAAAGGATGGGAAAGATTCTTTTAGTCATACCTACTATCCTTGCATACACGCCAATATTCTCATTTTCTATCTATCCTGAATTTAACACGAACTTTTCCATCATTGCTCTCTGGATTATCCCTTATATCTTAATTACATGCCTGTTATTGATTCTCTCTGTTTTTCGAGAAAAAAGAACAACGGTTAAAAATCATAAGATGATTACTTGTATCATTGTTGTTCCTTTATTCCTTTTTGTTTTATTAACAAATGTTATTTTACCGGTATTTGGGATTAGGGGAGGATGGCAGCTAAATCCTTTAATTATGATTACGGAGTTCTTATTCTTTATATATTTTAGCACCCGATATGGTTTTTTAGGAGTGAAAATTAAATTTGAAAAGCAAAGGCTTAGCTCTACTATGCAAGCTGTGACTTCAGGAACTACCTTATTGAATCATACGATAAAAAATGAGATGAGTAAGATTGATTTAGTAACCAAACAATT
The DNA here is from genome assembly GCF_022049065.2 of Niallia sp. Man26. Taxonomy (NCBI): domain Bacteria; kingdom Bacillati; phylum Bacillota; class Bacilli; order Caryophanales; family Bacillaceae; genus Niallia; species Niallia sp. Man26. Next base: position 131,417 of record NZ_CP095745.1, on the reverse strand, counting down.
GAAAAAAAATGTCTCCAATAATGCAATAGAAAGTCTCGACTTAATTTTAAATTCCACCCAGCATTTGTTGGAACTGTCTAGTCGAATACAAGGGAAATTGGGCATCATGGAACTAAAAGAAACAAAGTTCTTATTGAGTGATTTAATTCAGTCATCTCTTGATTTAATGAAACCTCACTTATTTAGCGTTACGGTGATAAAAAGATTGGATGTGGATGTCCAACTTTATGGGGATTTTATTCATCTGGAGGAGACATGCATAAATATTGTTAAAAATGCTCTAGAAGCCATGAATTACAAAGGGACATTAATTATCAATGTGAATCAAACAAAGAAAGGGATAAATATTGAATTTGCAGATGATGGAAAAGGAATAAAAAAAGAAAATGTTTCAAAAATAGTAGAACCTTTCTACAGCACAAAAAAAGAAGGGGAGAACTTTGGGTTAGGTTTAACCTATTGTTTTAATGTCATGGCTAAACATGGTGGAGATATAGTGGTAGATAGTCAATTAAACTTAGGAACAAGCATTAGATTATTCTTGCCTAAAAAACGGATTGTCTCAGTGCAGCATAAAAAGAAAAAAATAAAAAAATTGGCAGAGGAAATGACCTATGGATAAAATTCAGTTGTTACTAGTAGAAGATGATCCTGTTTGGATGAATGGGATTGTAGATTTTATTGAAGAAGAAGAAGATTTAACAGTTCAACAAAAAGCTTTTACGAAAGAAGAAGCATTGAAGTGCGATTATTCGAATGTAGATGTGGCTCTTTTAGATGTTAATTTAACTAAAGGTGGAGACTTAAGCGGACTTGAGGTAGCCAAACATCTGAAAGAGTCAGGTATAGATAAAATAATCATGTTAACTTCATGGGAAGATCCAGCCATTATTCTAGAGGCATTTGATAATGGAGCTATGAATTTTATAAGTAAAAGTTCTTATGAAGAAATACCTAATGTTATAAGAGAAGCCAATGAAAATAAAGTTAATATACGTTCAGATATTTTCAATGTTGTTATGAAAGAGTTGAAATTAGAACGAAAAACAAGAGTACTAACACCAATAGAAAATGAAGTGTATAGGCTGAAAAAACAAGGGTTAACAAACAATCAAATGGCAGATAAATTAGTTAAATCGGTAACAACTATTAAGAAGCAATTACAAATTATAAGAAAAAAACTTAATGAATCTGTCTTATAAAAATAAGGGGGGGAGTAATATTTTACTCCTCCCCAAAATGAATAAAAAGTAGTACCATTCATCTATAATCATTTATTCGTAATAGAATTAAAGGTTGTGATTAAATACTCACGGTCTTTCTCACTTAAAGATTCGTAGCTTTTAACAAGGGAATTTATACCTTTTAGTGTTGAATTTATATCTAATTTAAGAAAAGTTAGAACAAAATTAAAAGCAAGTTCTAGTTCACTTTCAGACATCCGGTTCAGTATTATAAATTTTGAAGATGGTGTACAAAAAACACAAGCAACTAAGTACCAAGCAGATAAGAACAATACTTTAACATTCAGTATTCCAGATGAAGTTAAACTTGTAAATGAAACAACAGGGAAAACAAAACGTGGTGGTTCTGTAACAGTAGCAGGCGGAGACTGGTTCCACTTTGAGGCACCATCTGATTACGCAGGTAAGATAGATACAGGAGAAAAAGCTGGTAGCCTAAAAGGTTATAGACCAATAGTATCTAAACCTAAGTCGACAGGTTATCAGACGTTAGGTTATGGTGAGTGGTTTACTGATCCTAATAATACTGTACGTATTCAAGCGCAGTTTGAAAAGCAGGAAGTAACCATGTGGATTGACCACAAGGATAGACAAACTGGAGAAAAGATATTAGGGGAGAAGAAAACAGTCACCATCGGAGATAGTTATACAGTATCTTCTAAAACTGGTCTTAAATCTGATGGGAAGGAAGCAATTTTAGATGATGATCAGTCTAAGAAGGGGACTGTTCCAGATAAGAACTTCACTGTAACGTTCTATTACACAACGGCATGGGATGTTAGAGCAGAATACAAAGACTTTCAAACAGGTGAAACCATTAAAAAAACAGATACAATTGGAACGTACAAAGTAGGCAAGAAGTACAGTTTTAATGCCAGAACAGATATTACTTATAACGATATTGCCTATAAGTTAAGAGGTTCTGCGGCGAAGTCAGGAACCATGCCAAGGAAAGATGTAACAATAACGCTTTATTATGATCCTTATGTATGGGTAAATGTGTGGGAAAAAAACATGTATCCACAAAATGATGTGTTCAATCATATCAAGGAACGATATAAAGTAGGGACAACCAATAATTTTACTGCACCAGAAACGCATGAGCTCAGCGGTAATAGAATTTACGATTTGTTTGGCAACAATACGATCTCCATCTTAACACCACATAATAACGATGCTTCGCACACATTCGACTATAAGCTTCGAAGAAGTGTGACCGTTAATTACTTGGATGAAAGAACTGGCGAAAAAGTGGCAAAAACAAAAACCTACTATATACATGAAAAGGATCAATACTCCGAGAGTCCAATCACGATTAAAGATGGGGAATATACCCTTCGATACGTAAAGACAGACGGGGATTCCGAAAGTGGAGTAATGGGAACAAACAACCTTGTAATTAATTACTACTACGATAAGCCTTTAATTAAAACGGGCTTAGAAAAGGTTCAAATATATACGGCTAAAGCAGAGGAAGGATTACCAGTTCGTGTCTATCTTTCAAAAGTAAGCAATTACAAAGGGGATATTACGAAAATAAAAGATTACGAAGATACGAATAAAACAATAAACGTTTCTTTGTATCAAGGATCTACGAAGATATCAGAAAAGAAATATACAGCTTCCAAACTTCCTAATTACTTAGAATTTGAAATTCCTAAAGACAAGTTAACGGTAAATGCAAACAAGACATATACAGTGAAACTGGAGGGATTTAATAAAAACGATTTTGATGTAATAAAAGGAAAAGATAGCCTTGCAACCAAAGGATATACAGCATTTGAGGGGACAGTTACCTTCGATGTAAAAAGAGAGACTACACCTGAAAATAGTAAATCCTATGTGGTGATGACAGAAAAGACGCCAGAAACAAATATGAAGTCCTATTATGAAACCATTAACTATAAGGTTACACCTTTAAAGAAGATTCGAACCGGTTATGGGATCGAAACCAAGGTGACGTTCGATTATCATAATGAACTTGGAACCGATTATCAGTTTGCGACAAAGGTTGCTGAAAATAATCTTTCCTTCTATGCTCCAGATAGTTTAAGAGATTCCTATCTCGATTATCCGACGGAAGGTTCAAATATGATAATAGATTTACTTAATAAGGAAACGTCAAAACAAGTTAATGGTGATTTTATTCGAACGAATGAGTTTATCTTTCCACACATGAATGTGGAACAACTGACAGGTAATCTCTTTACAGATGAACAAGTAGCCAATAAAGACAGTAATATTACCAGAGAACTTCGAGACGGCGGGAATAAGTTCTACCTGCCAATTTGGAATGACTTAGGTACATTTGACGTTTCTTATCAATCTACAGAGGTTGGGGCAAACAAGGTGAAACTTCAGGTAGAAGATAAGATTGAAGTGTTTGCTCATATGTTGGTTCATATGGATTCTGAAACAATTGAACAAGATGCCATTCTGCTAATGCCAGTGAATGGAGATAATCCTTTTCCTGAAGGTTTACCGTATGGATGGATACAATCAGATGTGGATTGGATAACAAATAATTAAAAGAAAAGAAGCCTTTTTAAGAAGGCTTCTTTTTTATTAGGAGGAAAAAACGTGTTAAATATTTTAAATGATTACTTTTGGTTTGTGCTTGCTGCTAGTGGAATTCTAATGGTGATTTCTATTGTCACAAGGTTTAAATTCGCCAAGGTGAAGAAAGATAAGGTGCTTTTTACTACGTATAGTATTATTTTGCTTATTACAACGCTGTTATTACTCGGTTATAAATTGGACTTCTTCAAATGAGACATGCTCCAAAATGGATGATTCTCTTTCTTTTCGGAATCATCGCTATTACAACGGTAAGTGTTTATTCCATGCAGAGTTATCGATATAACGACTTAAACGATATTTTAAACGAAGCAACGACGCTGGCGCTTAATAAAAGTATGGATTTTAGCTCCAGAGTAGATGAGGAAAGAATAAAGATTGATGAAACAGTCTTTGAACAAAAATTCAAGGAACAATTTCAGAAGTCCAATGTAAAAGTGGATGTGCAAGATTATGACTTTGCTTATTTAAAAACAGATACGGGTTACCTAAAGGCAGTAAAAATAAAAGTCACAGATGAGGAAGATGCAACCTATCAGACTACTTACGTTACTAACACAACGAATACTACAGAAAGTTAACCATTATATAAATGGAAAGGGGACTTAGGATGATAATTTCAGAAGATCTCTTATTAGAGATTAAACAGGAACTTAGAGAACACCATGCAGAAGAGTTTCAAGAAGCATTTGCTAATTTGGAAACCAGAGAAGTCTTAAAGAAGATTATTGCTGCCAAGCATGGCTCCATCTTAGATGATGAAGGAAAACTGGAATCGGTCGTTCGGGAACTAGTAGGCTTAGGGTTCGTTGAAGAATTAATTGACGATAAGCGAGTAACCGATATTGGATTCGATGGAACGAAATTAATAGTAGAAGGAAATGGAATAGAAAAGTACCTGGATGATTCTATAAGTGAAGACGTTGTACTCAAGTTAATTGCGAAATTCTCTAATTCAACGGGAAAAGAAATATCTAGCAAAAATCCTATTCTAAATACCAGTAGAAATTTCATGCGCTTAAATGCGGTTCACAAGCAAAATGCTCCAAGTGGAACGACAATGGCAATTCGTGTTTCTCGCCCATACATGGCATTGAATGAAGAGAACTTTGAAAACTTTGCTCCGTTAGAAGTGCTAGATTTCTTAAAGGCTGCCGTAAAAGGGAGATCCAATATGGTTATTGCAGGAGAGACAGGGGCAGGAAAAACGGAATTTCAAAAGCTATTAATGAGTTATGTTCCTTTTAAAGAAAGGATGGCAGTGATTGAATCCACCATTGATATTTATGCCAAAGAACTATGGCCTGACAAAGATATCTTTAGCTGGTTGGCCACAGAGGGCGTAAGCATCGAAGAGCTGATTGCGTATGCTGGACTGAGAAGTCATCCTGTTTGGATTATCGTAGGGGAGATTCTTGGGAAAGAAGTATACCAGATGTTACAGGGTATTTTGACAGGACACCGTTTTATGACGACTGCTCATGCTTATGATGCCAGAGCTATTCCAAAACGATTACTTGGTATGGCCAAATCGGGATATGAAGTAGACGATAAGATGTTCTTGGATGATATCTATAGCTATGTACACTTTGGTATTCATTTGAAAAAGATTAATGGCAGACGTTTCCTAGGCGAGATTGTAGAGTTTCATGGGGATCACACGGCCACAACAGTCTTTAAGCAAAGAATGAAGAAAGATGGAACATTAGAAGTTACGTATGGAGAACTAAGTAAAGACTTCTTTGAACGCATACATGAATTAGGTTCTGACTTTGAAGGCTTTAAAAGGGATGAGGAAGCATGAAGTTATTCGGTGAAAGCAAAGTAATGAGTATCGATGAGCTAAATGCTTATCGTACGGCCTATGGAAATCCCTTAATGAAAAAGGAAATCTTTACGGCGTTAGTGGTTCCTTTTATGGTCAGTTTCTTCAGTATTTATGTTCTTACCTATTATTGGTGGCTGTCCATAATTGCTGGAATTGTGGGGGTATCTTATGGATTCATTATACTAATGAAAATTAGTGTGGAGCGTATCTATCAACAGGAATCCATGATTCAGAGAAATAGGTTTATCAACACCATGACTGGCTTATTAGCGAATCCAGACGAAACGGTGGTAACGACGTTAAGATGGTGTGCTAAAGAAATTACAAAAGGTGAACTAAAAAAAGAATTAGATCAGCTTATCATTGATTTAATGGATGCTACTCCCAAACAAGTGCAAACAGCCTTTAATTTATTAAAGGATAAATACAAGAGTGACTTCGTTTTTGGTCTTTTTATGGACAACCTGGTGACTGCTTCCTTAGAAGGAAGAACAGATATTAAGAAGATTAAAGAATTAAAGACTTGGCACAATGATGTGTTAGAACAACGAAACATGTTTATAAACAATAAGGTTTTGTATAAAAGACAATTTAAAGCTACTACCATTTATCCTTTAATCGTAGTGGGGATTTTGACTTTCGCCCGAGGTTTTGATTTTTATTTACTTTATTATGCGCATAACGTCATTGGGTGGGGTTGTAGTGCTATTCTTATCGGTGCTTTATGTTTCTATTTTCATTCTCTTCAAATGAATTTGGCCGATGATGAAGTGATGGAGGTGAAAATGTGGAGGAAGTAGTAGAGATACAGATTGAAAGAACCAGGATGCAACGGTTTTGGCATCTGGTTGCGGAACAAGATTTATATGAGATGGTGGAAAAGTCAGGGTTTGGAGAATATGAGTTTTATCTCTTCCAAAAGCGAAGGATGAGAAATGCGCTGATATCTACTTTGGCAGCTGCTATTCCAGCCTTACTTATTAGCCCTTGGTTATCCTTGTTGGGAGTCATATTTTTCGTTTATTCATGGAGAAATGCGTATACCAAGGAAAAACACGAATATAACGGTCTCGTGTATGAGAAGCAAATATCCTGGTATGTTTTCCAGCGTTTAATCGTTACCTATTTACAGGATTCCAATGATTCCGTTATTAAAACGTTTCGTAAGCTGTTAAATCGCTTAGAGGAGGGAGAGTTCAAAAATAATCTCTATCGTTTAATAATTGATATCACCGAAAACCCTCAAAGTGTTCAACCGTATATGCATTTTGCGGAAGTAGCTGCTGGTGGAACGGATGAGGCTCGAACGTTTATGACATCACTTTATAACTACACGAACCATACAAGTGACAGCAGTATCATTGATGAGTTGAGCGATATCGCAAGAAAAGCAATGATGAGGGGTATCGAAGATATTCGAAAACACAAAGAAAGAACCTTTTATATGTACCCAACCAAAATTACCATGGTGAACTTCATTCCAATGGTTGGTTATATGGCTGGTGCTGCCTTTGATATCTTTAGTCGAAATATGAACAACCTTTAAGAGAAGGGGGGGATTATAGTACATGTATGCTGAAGATGCAGCTGGCGAGTTTTCACTACAGATTATGTTAATGGCCTTTGTGATGTTTCTAATGGCGATAACCATATTTTTTGTGAGTTATATTCAATCATCTGACTTTAAAACCTATATAGATGGACAGATTGAGCGAAATGGTGGATTAACGGCAACATCGGTTCAAAACATTCAGGAGTATTCCAATAAGTTCTATGATGGCAAATTCGAAGTGACGAGTTTATCTGGTTCTGAGAAGCAAGCATATGGATTAGAAGTAGAGTATATCGTTACAGGAAACGTTGAAGTGTTTTTCTTCGACTTGCCAGATCAATTGGTCACATCTAGGGGAAGTGCAATAAGTATGGTTAAGTGAGGTGGCTCCGTTGCAAAACGGTGTTAGAAATATGTTAATGATAGCTGGAGTTGCAGTCTTAGCGGTATTCTTGGAATTTTCCTTTCATTATATGGAGGTTTTCAAAGAGTTCGCAAAGCTTGACTATAAGGCCATTTTATTTAAATAAATCTTATTGAAAACACTAACTATGATAGTGTTTTTTGTCTTTTAAGGAGGTGATAGTTATGAGTTTTGAAGCGAATTCTGACCGTAGTATCAATGGTATTTACTCTTTAATCATTGGGGTAGCAATCGGAAGTATTCTTATGGTTGCATTACCCGAAGTATTCCAATCTCTAGTGGATGTTATGAACGAAAAAATTAACACAATCGGATAATTAATTCTAAAAATGAAAGGATGTTTTTTTTAATGAGTTTTGAAGCGAATGCAGATCGTAGTATCAATGGTATTTATTCACTAATTATCGGGGTAGCAATCGGAAGTATTTTAGTAGTGGCACTACCCGAAGTATTCCAGTCTTTAGTCGGCGTCATGAATGACAAAATTAACACAATTGGATAAAACAAAACTAACTTACGAGGGGAACAAAAAAATGAAAAAGAATAAGAAGATTGGCGCTTTAGCATTAACAGGAATTATGTCATTAGGGTTACTATTTGGTGGAGGAAATGCCACATTTGCGGCAGAACAAGCAACAACAAAGGCTTCTACTGGTATTCAAAGTGGGGGATATAATGTTTCCTTAACAAGTCCTCAAGACCTAAACCCAACAGTTACAGTGGGTACGGCTACTCAAAAAGTAATCATTGGAAAAATTCCTACTATTAATTTGGAAGATTTATCGGGTACGGGTTCCAATTTTTCTTTGAAAGTGAGTGCGACGGAATTAACGGAGAAAACACCATCTGGCGGTTTCAAATCGGGAACAACAGCATTAAAGCCTTTTAATTCCATGGTATTGAAAACAAACTCGTCTACTATTTCAAATCCAAACGTACAATTTGGTGGATTCACGGCTATTAACCTTGCGGGAGATACATCCACTACTTTATATTACGGAAGCAATGCGGGTGGCTCTACAAGCATAACTGCAGACAATGAAATCTCTGTTACGGTTGCGCCAAATAAGGTAACAGTTGATCCGGTTAACTATCCAGGTGGTCCAACTCCTTATGAAACAACAGTTAAACTAAGCGTAGTGCAGGGTCTGTAATGCGTAAGGCTAGTATGAGACAAAAGAGCGTCATTTCTCTTTTGTCTTCTTTTATTCTATGTTTCTTCTTTTTTCATTCCAAAGTGGATGCTGCCGAGCAATATGTAACTACTGCGACAGCTGGTGTGCAAAGCCAAGGAATCTATTTAACCATTAGTAATCCACAAATATTAAATCCGTTAGCAACTGTAAGTGCAGAAACACAAAAAATAGTGTTAGCAAAGTTTCCCGAAATTAAAGTAGAAAATCTTACAGGGACTAATAGTTCCTGGTCATTGAAGTTATCTGCCACTCCTTTAACAGAGAAGGCACCAGCTGGAGGGTTTAAATCAGGAACTTCAGCAATCGTTGGAAATACCATTCAGTATCGTGTGACTTCTGAAACAATCTCCAATAGTAATATAACAAGAACGGTAGCAGGTGCAGTAATAGATAGGATGACTGCCACGCTATACAGTGGAACACAATCAGGAATAACCACTATAAATGCAGAAAACGAAATAACGACAACGATAACACCAAACAAAAACATGGTCGATTTAATCAACTATCCAACAACTCCGACACCTTATGAAACGACAATTACATTTAGTGTGGTTCAAGGGCTGTAATACATAATAGAAAGCCAGGAGCGATACTTCTGGCTTAAAGAAAGGGTGACAATAGATATGAAAAAAATAACGTTAATAATAGCCATTTTACTTCTCTGTATTCCTTCCATTTCTTTTGCCAAAGACAACGATCAAACAATAGGAAGTAATTACATCATAACTCCTATCTACGACGATAATCAAAATCCAAATCAAACAGGCCGATTTCAATTATCACTAAAAGAAGACAGCAATTATTCTTTCTCTTTTCGTATTCGCAATGATTCCAATAAAGCTATTACACTAAGTGCACTACCTTTAAATGCCAATACAGAAAGTGGCGGTTCTATTGGGTTTGTTAAAGAATTGAACAGTGGACAATATACTGAGGTTGGTTATGATGTGGTCTCCCATTTGAGTATTGATGAAACGGTAGAACTTAATGCTAACGAAGAGAAGGTTATTCCCTTTCGTTTAGACACGAATGATTTAAAAGATGGCACCTATTTAGGTGCTATTTCTTTTAAAGAAAAACAATCTGGAGAATCTACGAGTATTAGAAAGGAGGATAAACAGACAGGGACAATTGAAACCAATTATGAAATTGAGAAAATACTACCTATTGAATTTACGATAGGAAAGCCAGCTGCGATTGATAACAAATCATTAGCTAAGAATTTTGTTAAAGCTGTGCGACAAGAAGACGGTAATTTAAAAATTGATGTGGAAAATGATATTGCTGCTTTAGTAGATGGAGGAAAAATCAATATTACTGTTTTAAAAGATGCTTCAAAGGTCTTTGATTTTGAAACAAACTTGCAGTTAGCTCCAAAATCAAAGACAACTTTAGAAATCCCTTGGAATGGAGATTTATCCAGTGGGGATTACAAAGCATCTGTAGAAACTACTTTTGAAGACAACAGTAGCAAAAAATCTTTTGATTTTTCTATTGCGAATAAAGAAGTAGACCAGGTAAAAAAACAAACATTCGAGGATGAAAAAATGGTGGTGGAAAGCAATTCTAACGGGTTGCTTGTAGGTACATTGATAGGAGCTTTTACCGTACTTCTTGTACTTGTCTTCATTATATGGCGACAAAGAAAAATAATGAAAAATTATAAGGGATAACACCTATTCCTTTAAAGGTGGTGATAGAAAAGAATTTAACATGCTTCTCAAACTGATAGGAGGGGGATATAGGAAGATGGAAAAGAAAATAACTCATCCTGTTGTAGATACGGTACATCAGGGTGTCCAGGAAATAAAGGATGTTTTGGAGAAGCAAAGGTATTCATCCGAAAAGGAACCTGCGATAGCGGCTTTATTAGATTAACAGTTTTTAAGAATGGAAAAGCTTTTGACAGAATTCACGGAGAAGCTGGAAAAAGCATCCTTGAATGATATTCCTACGCTAGAGATGAACCTGGTTGGAAGATTGAAAAAAGTCTTCACGAATTTAACAGATGGTTTAAAGCAAATAATGTTGGATACAAAAGAGCAAGTGCGTTCAGGCATTGAGAATAAAGTCCATGATATCAAGTTGGATATTCATAATACAGTTGCTTCAAAAGTACAAAGAATCAATGACAAAATTAAAGGCTTTACTGATACGTTAGATAGGAAATATTCTATTATTGAAAAAACAGGCAGTATGGAGAAGGATTCAAACGAAGTGTCAAAAAAAGAACCTGATTATAGATATTCTAAGGAGTCTGTAAAACAAGTTCTTTTTCCCTATATAGAAGAATTGAACGGAAAGCGTGATTATATTCCTTCGACAGTAGTGGAGGAATATGAAAAGGGTGGCAATTTAATTTTAGAGTTGAAAGAACACCAACATTCAGACAACCATCATGCGTTAACAGTAGATTTACATACTGGTGATGGGGTCTTAGAATATCACTTCCTTGATTCTAGAAACGAAAATTGGTTTGGAAATAGTAAAGTAGTAGATCGCTTTCATATGGAGGATTTAATCATCCGTGAAATGGAACAAACGACAACACCTATAAAGACAAAAGAAAGGTTTGAAACATACATCAAGACACAGGATTCCCCAGCCCTTAAAAAGGCTCCTGAAGTTGTACCTGATTCTCTTAAGAGAGGAAATGAAGTTCCAACTGATGCTTTGATGAAACAGCTAAAAAAACAAAATGATGGATTAAAGACGTTTGTGAATATTGTAAAAAACAAACATCCTGAAGTCTATCAATCTATCTATAATGAGCTGAAAAACAGTCTTCAACAAGGGAAAACAGATGCTCCCAAAGTCGAAGGGAAACAAAAAAAAGAATTACAGTTACAACTATAAAAATATAAAATACAAAAATAAAAATGGAAACAAGCAGGCCTGTGTTTGCTTTAAGAAGGAGTTATTTATAATGTTATCTATTAAAAAGTTTGAGAATATCAATTGGAAACCTATTTTTCTAGTAGCTTTTGCGTGCTTGTTGTTTATGCTACTACCTGATGCAAGTTTTGCAGCACAATCTACAAGTGGTGTTCAAAGTAAATTGAAAAGCGCAGCCACTGCCGTTCAAACCGTTCTAACAGCTATTGTTGTTATCGTTGGTATCGCAGCTGCATTGAAAATCATCGTTAAACACTTGCCAAGCATTGATGATCCTCATGTGAAAAATGAAATGTGGAAAGCACTTGGTGGAGTACTGGCAGCTGTGGCGGCATCTGCGGCGATTATCTGGATTGCACCTTGGGTTTATTCTTTATTCCAATAATAAAAACCAAAGAGAAAGCTTAAGGGCTTTCTCTTATTTTTTAAGGAGTTGTAAGTATGGATCAAGATCAAGTCAAACAAGCATTGTTAGAAATGTTAGATGGCAATGAAAAAAGAGGACGTAAGTGGTTTTTCCCGAAGAACGTAGACAATCAATATAAAATTTTAGCCAACATGACATTAAAGGAATTACTCGTTTATATCCTTCCAGCCTTATTAATTTCGGTAGGAATAGGTGCCATTCCACCATATAGTTCCATTGTATTTTGGCTGATAAAGGCAGTCTTTATTGTATCAATCATTGTCATACCAGTAGTTTATGTGAACTATCGACCAGTGAAGTTCAGGGATAACATTCGAGCAAAAGACTTCGTGAAAGAGTTTTTTGACTATCAAAAGAAAAAGAAAATATACTTTGTGAAACCGAAAGATAAGTATTTAAATTAGTCTTCTTTTTAAATGAAAAGAGAAATAGGAGTGAATAGTTTGAGCGAGAAAGAAATTTCCTTCAATGATATTAGTCCAATTGAGGGGGTATATTCCGATTTTATTTATTTAAAGGAACATGCTCTAATCACCATTATAAAGGTAAAAGGTGTGAATTTTGATTTGTTGTCTCTGTACGAACAGAATTCCATCTTCGATGAATATGGAGCATTTTTGGCTCAAAATATTCATTATCGTCCGCAAACGGTGTCTATGACGGTTCCCATTAAAATGGGGTCCTACCTACATAAATGGAAGCTTCAACATATTAAATCTTCACAGGATTCAGATGTTAATGAAAATCTAAAGCAACTAAGAGCAAGTTACCTATATGAGTACCAACAGAAAGAAACAGATTTGAGTATGGCAGTTAAAGCCCATTTTATTGTACTCAAAGAGAAGTTAAAGAAGCCAACACTGGAATATTTACAAGATGCCGAAAGAAAGTTAACGGAGAAAAGAGAAGATATAATGAGAGCGATTCATCAGGTTTTAAATGCTTATGATAGCCAACAGGAAGTTTTAAGTGCTAAGGAAGCCTTATCAGTCCTACATCAATTCCTAGATTACAAAACATCTATTTACAACCAACATTAAAAGAAGGTGCAGATAGTGAGTTTATTATCAGCGTTATTTGGAACAAAACAGAAAAATGAACCAAAAGTAAAAGAAGAAAATCAGATTATCGGCTTAATCGATAAGGATGTCATTGAAAGTAGATATCCTTTTGTATTTGAGTTAAATCGAGAATACATTGCGGCTAGTGGGAACTATATAAAGCCATATGTAATCCTTAGTTATCCTTCTGAGCCAACAGGTAACTGGTTGTCTCCTTTAAAGAGATTGAAAGGAAATATTACGATTTCTCAGCATTTAGAGCCAGCCAATGGTGAGGTCTTGAATAGACACTATAATGAAACCATCAAAAACAAGGAAGCAGAGCTTTTAAAAACATTAGATTATCAAAGAAGAGAACAAATTAAACGAGAATTAAATACGGCTAAGAAGCAGCTGGAACAGTCTTTAGATGAAAAGAGTACTTTTATCTATCTTTACACCTATATCTTACTACAGGCGCAGTCAGAGTCAGAATTACGTTCTCTCGAAGAGAGTTTAAATCGAGTATTAATCAAAATCAATTTAAAAGCAATAACTCCTTATAGAAGAATCGATGATGCCTATTTTTCTTCTTTTCCATTAGGGATAAACAGTTTGAAAGAGTACACATACGCCATGACGAATACCGTTAGTGCTAGCTCTTTTTTTCCCTTCGATGATAATGAGATTTGTGATTTAACGCCAAGGGCAACCATTGAAGGAATTAACAAGGAAACAAACTCATGGATTGCCATTGATTATAAAGATCGAGGCAGGACACTTAATCGAAACAAAATAGTTTTAGGAACTTCGGGAGGAGGGAAATCCACCTATCAAAAAAGTAACGTTTTTAGAAAAGTGGCGGAAGGTGAAGATAATATTTATATTATCGATCCGGAGGATGAGTATTCCAAAGATGTTCTTTCCTTTGGGGGTACAGTTATTGATTTATCCAGTGCTAGTCCTACCCGAATGAATCCTTTTGAAATCCTATCCCAAGCTTTAGATTCTGATGATGATTATGTCATGAGAGAACGTCAATTAACGGATAAAGAAGTAGATAATTTAATCAGGCAGAAAGTCAACCGGTTAAAAGGCTTCCATAAAGTGAATATGGCGGATATGGACCAAGTACAATTGTCTATCATTTCGAATGTTTCGATGGAACTGTATAAAACTTTCCGAGAGAAAAAAGACTTGGATTCAATGGGCCATGCAGATTGGCCGATTTTAGAAGACCTATTACAGTCATTAAAAACATTGAAAAATACAGATACAAAGAAATATGAACTGATTGAACGATACTGTTTTATCTTAGAAGATATGGTTTATGGCTCAAGTACCCTGTTTAATGGCTATACGAATGTAGATTTAAGTGCCAAAATTATTTCCTTTAATTTAAAGCCTTTACAAACAGAGAAGGAAATACAAGCAGCAGCGTATCTAAATACATTTAGTTATCTGTGGGAGCTATTCACAAGTGATGTTAAGCAATCGGATGAACTATATTGCGATGAGTTTCATTTCCTTTTGAAGAATCCAGAAAGTGCCGATTTTTTTTTCCAAGCGTATAAACGTTTTCGTAAGTATAATGCTGGAGCGACCGTAACGACACAGCAAATTCAAGATTTACTAGATGCCTCTGGAGGCATTGGCGAAGCTATTGTAGGGAATAGTTACACCAAAGTCATGTTTGGATTTGAACCTAGAGAAGTTCAACAAATTATTAATCGATTAAAAATACCTTTGTCAGATAAAGAAATTCACTTCCTTCAAGCAAAAAAACAAGGGGAAGCCTTAATCATTTATGGTTCTCAACGTGCCCTGTTAAAGGTCGTGTTAACGGAAGAAGAATTAAGGCTTCTAAATCCAGCTAAGTACGAAGAAAAAACAGGAAGAAGTGCAAAAGAGATACCAGACTGGTCGGATAAAGTGCTCCTTTCTCCAAATGAAATTAGTCAATTAACAAATGAGTTGAATCGAGTTGAGGGATATTAAATGAAAAAAATAACAATGATGGACAACCTAACTCTTTACGTCAATAAGAGTGAATATAAGATTGAGATTGACGAAAAGTTCACGAAGGTTAGCAGTCTAGATGAATTGGAAGACTTGGAGCAATCGCTGCCAGGTTTTTTTGATGTAGAGAGCATTAGTCGGCAAAACAATAAAATTTATCTAGTTTATGACCTTCCAGAAGGCTATCAATCCTTAGAAAATGCGAAAAATTATGTTCCCGTCATTAAATTACAATTAATAAAGAATCTGTTAGATACAGATCCCTTACTAGAAGCAGATGGCATGACGTATTTAGATTTAACCAATGTATTTTTTAAAAGTTTTAAGGAAATCAAGGTACTTTATCGTTCCAATGGGAATCTTCCTTACCACAAAGATTTAAGTACTTTGGAACAGTATAAGTTGTTTGTGTTGGGCTTTTTCAGTGGTAAATTCTCTTACAAAAGGTTTGTCGTAAATAAAGATAACCTGTTAAGAAAAGAAAACAATGAATTTATGTTCTCGGTCAATGCCATGACATCTTATGTGGATCTTAAAACCTTAGTGGATAATGAATTAGAGAAAGAGCAATCCAAGTTTTATGAAAAGGTTCAATTCCAAGCGATAAGCAAGAAAAAAGGAAAGAAACGGAAGGTATACCTATGGGGTTTAGGTATGTTGGTAGTTGGCTTGTTATTTGCTGGAGCTGTGAAACAGGTGGAAAAAAACGTGGCAGCTGATTATAAAGCTGACATAGCTGACATGAAAATAGAAAATGAACTAACCTTTGCGGTTTCTAGTGGAGATACAAAAAAGGCAAAAGCATTGATGGAGAAGAAAGGAGATAATCCAGAGGACATAGCTACCATGCTAGTGGAAGCTGGGAAATTTGATGAAGCTGTTGCCTATGATAAGAGTATTGAGAAATACGTTGTATCTTATTTATACAAGATAGGGCAAAAAGAAAAGTTATTGGATTTAACATCTAAATCGGATTACTTAAGTACAGAAAAAGAGATTGTGGAATTTAATTCAGATAGCTTAGCCGCAAAAGCATCTTTAATTGAAGATAAGGATACGCTTCAACGGTTAGCGATGGCATTTATTGAACATGAGAACTATGAGTTCGCCAAAGAAACATTGGAACGAATGAAAACGGATAGTTCGGAAACGTTGAAATTGACAAAGGCGGAGAAGAAAAAGGTCGATCAATTGTTGAAGAAATCTGATTTGGAAATTGAGGTTAGTAGCCTGAATGACCAAATCTCTACTTTGAACCAGGATAGCATGTTTGGAGAAACCGAGGAAGATAAAGTTAAAAGGGAAGATGAATTGAAAAAGGCTGAAGATAAACTGGTGGAATTACAGAAGGAGCTAATTAAGTTAGATGAAAAGCTAGGGATGGATGATTAATGGATGCAGTAACAATTAAAGTTGCTTTAACGGTAGCCCAACAAGCGAAGAAACATTGGAAGAAGCTAGTACTCATTGTACTAGCTTTTTTGATGGTCATGGTTATTGGGGTCATGTTGTTAGTCGGTGGAGATCAAGGGAATTCTGGAACCGCCAAGGTAAATGAAGCTGTTTTAGTCTATAAACCTGTAGTAGATGAATACGCCGAAAAATACGGAATACCAGAGTATGTCGATGTTATTCTTGCCATCATGATGGTGGAAACAGGGGGTGAAGGATTAGATGTGATGCAGAGTTCGGAATCACTTGGTCTTCCTCCCAATTCCATTAGTGATCCTATCGTTTCTATTGATGCAGGTGTATCTCATTTAGCCAATGTAGTGCAAAATGCTCGCTCTCATGAATTAGATTTCTGGACTCCTGTCCAGAGCTATAATTTTGGATCAGCCTTTAATAATTATGTAAAGGATAACGGAAAACAATATTCCTTTGAGTTAGCCAGCGCTTTTTCTAGCAAACAAGCAGGAGGAAAAACGGTGAAGTACAGTAATCCCGTGGCCGATTTCAATGGAAACATTCGTTATTCGTACGGGAACATGTACTATGTGATGTTGATTCAGCAATATCTTTCTGCACCAGGTTCTGGTACAGGGGATATAGGAAATGTCGATGCTTCAGCTTTAGGTGCGGAAACCTATCAAGCTTTAATGACAGAAGTACAAAAATATGATGGTTGGTCTTATACGTGGGCTGGTTCCAATCCGAAGATTGGTTTTGATTGTAGTGGGTTAGTACAATATGCCTTTAAATTGCTTGGGTATGATTTACCCAGAACGGCAGCTGAACAGGAAGCCCATTCCATACCAGTAGCCGATCCACAGCCTGGAGACTTAGTGTTTTTCAAGGGAACTAATCCTAGTCGTCCAGCTAGTTCTATTACGCATGTAGGCATCTATGTGGATGAGAAACGAATGTACGACGCCAACAATGGTGGCATTGGATACTCCAACTGGAATCAAGGTTATTGGAAGCAGCATTTAGCTGGATTTGGCCGAGTGGTTAAATAGGAGGGAATGTAGTGAATACAAAAGTTTTAGTAACGATGGCTATTATGCTGGTCGTTTCTATTTTTACCAATATAGCATTAGGGTTCAATGTTAGTAGTGAGAGTAAAGATAATGAAAAATTTGCGGCGTTAAATAAAGACTTAAAAGCACAAGTAAAGGAATTAGAAAAAGGATTGGATGAGGCTGAAGGGGCTATCACGGATGAACAACTAGCAGGAAATGAAGAAGCCAAGAAAACAGTAGAAGATTTCTTTGACACACACTTTAACTACAATACGGATACCTATAAAGATAAATTTGAAAAGGTTAAAAACTATGTGAATGAGGATGTTTATGGGCAACTGATGGCTGCTGGTGTTCCCGATACTCCTACAATTAAATTTGAGAATCACATTACCAAGATGAAGTTATATATGACAGCACAAAACAAAGAACTGACTGGATTAGTGGTATTGGATACGGTTTATACAATTGATGGTGTTGATAGTCCGGAGACCACACAAATTTACGAAGTAACTGTTGCCGAAGAAGATGGAAAACAAAAAATTATCTCTTTGGAAGTGTTAGGCACGTTTGCTTCCATGTCAGAAAGTTGAGGCGAGAATAGATGAAAATAAAAGCGACTATTTTTTCTTTGCTTTTTATCTTTCTATTTTACTTTTCTTTGTTTGTTGCAGGATTTCTTCCTTTTATTTCGGAGCATAAGAAGGAATTTAGTACCGAAATATTGTCTGATTACGCAGTATATATCTTGGCTCATCCTTTCCAAAATATCATGGAAATGCATGCAGCACAGAATCCAATGTTGTATGTATCTACTGGAGCTGCGCTTTTCTTATTCGTTTATCTATTGTTTAAAACCCGTCATAAGGATTATGAAAATGTGGGGGATAAATATGGAGTTCAAGGATCTTCTAGATGGGCGAGAAATGTGGAAGTTTTTAAAGTGCCTGACCAAATCACGATTGTTCCAAGAAGCAACATGTATGACGAATTGAGAAAGACATTAAAGACAAAGGAGGAAAATTAATGGCTACAACTAATGCAAGTGGGATTGTGATAGGAATTAAAGATGGCAAAGCGTTAATCCAACACGAGACGAGTAAATTAGCTAATCGAAACTATTATGTGGTAGGAGGGCCAGGTTCCTTTAAAACGCAATCCTTTGTTTTAACCAACATGATTAATATCACGGACTGCAGTATAGTCGTTACTGATCCTAAAGGGGAGGTCTACGAAAAGACTGCCAAAATTAAAGAAGCTCAGGGGTATGAGGTTAGGGTTGTAAACTTTAAGAATATGGCAATATCAGATCATTATAATCCTTTTGGCTATGTAAGAAAAGATCTTGATGCCACAACTGTAGCAAATACCATTGTTAGCGCAAAGAATGATCCTAAAAGAAAAGATATCTGGTTTAATGCTCAATTGGGTTTATTAAAGGCGTTAATATTATATGCCAAATCGGAGTTCCATCCGGATAAAAGAAACATGGAAGGGATTTTAGACTTTCTACAGGAGTTTGATCCGGAAGCAAATGAGGACGGAGAAAGTGAACTGGATGAAAAGTTTATGGAACTAGGTAAACGCCATCCAGCAAGAAGAAGTTATGAGTTAGGGTTCAAGAAATCACAGGAGAAAACAAGGGCCAGTATTATCATCAGTTTATTAACTACTATTGGTGATTATGTAGATGACGAAGTAGCTTCCTTTACAAGTGGTAATGATTTTTTCTTTGAGGATATTGGGATAAAGAAAGTTGCCTTGTATGTGTTAATTCCAACGATGGATTCGACTTGGGAAGGACTGATAAACCTATTCTTTACTCAAATGTTTCAGGAGCTTTATTTGTTGGGAGATAAGAATGGAGCTAAATTGCCTGTACCTACTGTCTTTCTTTTAGATGAGTTCCCTAACTTAGGGAAATTCAACAATTATGAAGAGTTTTTGGCTACCTGTCGTGGGTACAGAATTGCTTGTTGTACTATTCTACAGAATAATACGCAGTTAATGGATAAGTACGGTAAAGATAAAGCAGAATCCATTCTTGGTAACTGTGCCATAAAGATTTGTTTAGGTAACGTTAATGATACAACAGCAGCTTATTTTAGTAATCTCATGGGAAAGGCAACGATTAAAGTGGAGACCGGTGGGAGTTCTATTTCCAAAGGGAAAACAGGTAATTCATCTAGTAGTTCGAACTTTTCTTATTCTCAACGTTCTTTAATGAATGCGGATGAAATCCTAACGATGTCTGAAAAGGATAGTATTGTTATCATTGCTGGTAAGTACCCGATTAAGGCGAAAAAGGCTATTCAATTTCAGCTGTATCCAGGATTAGTTGATGAATATGAAGTGTCACAGATGGAATATAAACGACAAATAAGTCCTACAGCCAAAGAACTGTACGAAAAAGATGTAGCAGTCTTTGAAACTTCTGAATCGTTTGAAGTAGAAGGATATAACGAGGAAGAATATCTGGAATATCAAGCAATGGAAGAGCAAGAGGTTTTAGTAGCTCAATTTCAAAACTCACTAAGTACCTTAGACGATTTGGCGGAGGATAGGAAGGATGGTGGTGCTTAAATGTTTGATTGGGTTGGCGATGAGTTAAAAGGACTTCTAGAAGATACCATTAATGGTTGGGTAGAAGAATTCATGAACTGGATTTTAACCATGATGAATAAAATTGTTTTTGATTTACCAAAGTCGGACTTCGTGGATGATACGATGTCCTTTTTTGCATGGTTTACTGGCATTTTTGCGGTCATTATTGCGCTCTATAAGATTATTGAATACATCATTAACACACAGAATGGAACACAACAGTATCCTTTAGATGAAATTCTATTAAGGGTGGTGAAAAGTGCCGGCTCTATGTTGGTGCTTCCATGGTTCATTAAACTATTATTTATGGATATTGCCCTTCCCATAGCGAATTATTTTGCGGCAGCTGGTACGGATTTTGATGGAAAAGGTGGATATGCGGTGGTGTCTGCAGCATTAACCGGCTCTAGTTTGATTGCTGCATCTGGTTTTGTCTTAATTGTCGTTTTAATATTTTTTGTAGTAGTTTTTGTTATGTTTCTCTATTCCGTATGTGTTTTTTACGCTGATTATATTATTATGCAAATTCTTATTATGCCAGTGGCGCTTTCAATGCTTGCGGATGACAATAATTACTTTCAGGTTTGGTGGAGAGAGTTACTATCCATTGTAGTATCCCTGTTAGTGAAGATTTTTCTTGTTACATTAATCATCAACATCATCTTTACACAGGGGAACATTCTATTAGCGGTTGGTGCAGGAGCATTGATTATTAAGTCACCTTCTGTCCTAAAAAACATGTGGTATGGATCAGGGAGTGCACGTGGTGGCGCGGGTGCTATCGGCCGAGGAGCTGGAAATATAGGGTCAATGGGTTCCCGTATGTTACTTACGAAATTGTTAAAGTAAGGAGGAACTTTTATGTATCGGATTATTTATAGAAATAAATTGAACGCAGAAAAAGGAAGATTTGAGTTTGATACTCCCCTGACCTTTTTGAAAGCAAATGAAATGTTAATAGAGTCAGTATCTAGATATAAACAAACTGGGTTGAGTATGAGAGTCGGCATTAAAATAGTAGAAATTCAATCTTTGGAGGGTATTTTTAATACCTCCATTACAATAGATAAAGATATTCCTAGTCTCTATGAGGTTATTCGGCAGAAGTCTAATACTCCGAAGTCTGTAAAAGAATTTGCCATGAAGGTAGAGAGTCGGGAAATCATTGAGTCGGAAGAAAACTTTTCTTTCCTTAAAAATGTAGAAGAAAAAGAGAAACTTAAGCAATTAAGGGCAGAAAAGAATAGTATTCAACAACAATTGAAAAAGGAAGAAAGGGAACGCCAGCAAAGGGATTTAGAACATCAAAAGAAGTTGAAAGAAATCCAGGAAGAGAAGAAGCTATTAGAAAAGTCCATCGAAATGAAGGAAAAAGAAGCAGCGGTTAAAGAATCTCAACGTCTTGAGGTTTTAAGAGTACTGGAAGAAGAAAAAGTTAAAGCACAACAAATAATAGAAGAAAAAAGAGAACTAAATCGAAATAAGAAAGAAGAATATGAAAAAAGATTGAAAGAAGTGGAGGAAGAAGCAAAGAAGGCAGAACTTGATTTAGCTTATACAGAAGCTGAATTAGAAAAACAGAAACTGGAACGGAAGAAGGAACTTCAGGAATTGGAGGGGAAAAAGCTTGAATCAACAAGGCAAGTTAATATCCTTAAAGCTGAAAATGATATGGAAAATTTAGATTATCAAAAAGAGCTACTAAGCTTTACCCCAACAAATCCAGAAGTAGCTAGTTCAAATATAATAGCTTCATCTCCAACCATCGTAGTACCGAAACTGACTATGAAAGAGCGGCTTCAGGAACTTGATTTGAATGAATTAATAAAACTGTCCTTTCAATTTCTTAAATATATCGTTTGCTCTTCCGTCCGTAATTCTAAAAAGGCATATATGATATTTAGGGAATATCATGCCAAACAATTAGTGGAAAAGGAAGAGAAAAAGAAGGCTTCGGTAAAAAAATTAGAAATAGAAGAAAAGATTGCCCTAGAGAAAATTAAGTTTATGGAAGAGCTAAAAAAAGACCGCGAACAGCATGAAAAGGAAATTCAAAAAGCAGTTCGAGTAAAAGAAAAGGAAATGAGTAGGCAATACAGAATTGAGAAGCGATATATAGCAGCGATGAAAAAGAGCCCAACAGGAAAGAAATCATTTAACCTTGTTGGAACACTCTTCAAAACCGCTGTTTTTTTTGTGGTCTTTATTTTGATTATTTATATCTTAAACTTGGGTGATACTTTTCCTATACTCAATGATATAGAAAACTACATGGATCACCTTGTATCAAGCTCTCATAAGAAAAGATAGGGACGTATACTAGCTTTTCTATCTTAAAAAAGAATAAGTGGGGAGGCTTTACGATTGAATCAGGAAGTTAAAGAATTTGTCACGAAGGAAGAGAAAGAGAAAGCTAATAATGTGAACTTGGTGGAGTATTTACTATCTATAGGTGAGCCATTAAAAAAAGAAGGAAACCAGTTTTATCGGCACGAGCAACATGATAGCTTGGTCATTAACACGAAGAGAAATTATTTTAGCTGGAACAGTAAGAATGTATCAGGGAATGCTGTAACTTATTTAATGAATGTTCATAATCTTACTTTTCAATATGCGGTCAAGAAGATAAATTATGATTTAGGTGATAAGGATTTTGTAGCTTTTAAAGCACCAGAACCAACCTATCCAGATACCTTTCAATATGATGTGGAGGAAGTTAACACAACAAACTATGTCATGAAATACCTAGTTAAAGACCGAAAGATAGATGCAGATTTAGTGGAAATGTTAGTTGATATGGATTATATCAAAGAAGATTCCTACAAAAATGTGGTCTTTAAATGGATAGAAAATGGGCAACTAATTGGAGCCAGTCTTCAAGGAACACAGAAAATTCCGAAGAAAAAAAGAATACATCCGGATCGGGCTTATTTTAAAAAAGTACTGCCTACTACAAAGGAGGCTACCAACAATGGATTCTCGATTACACGCGGGTCCCCCGAAAATCTTTACTTCTTTGAAGCTCCCATTGATGCCTTAAGTTACCTAACGTTAAACCGGTCCACACTTAGTAATTGTCAGATGAAAAGTATGGATGGATTAAAGTTAGAAACCTTTGTACAAACAGTAAAAAAAGCAATAAACGAGCTGGAAAAGTCATGCAAACAAATAGAATCTATTACATTGTGTGTAGACAATGACAGTGCTGGTATAGAGTTCATTAATAAGATAAAAAATTATGACTTTCAGCGAAAAGATGGAAAGAGTATCGAAATTAAATCAGATATTCCAGATTTGCCGAAAGGTCAATTGAAGTGGGATTGGAACAATGAACTGAAACGAAGAGTACAATCTCCCATTAAAAAAAAATTGAGTTATGAAATCGAAATTTAAATAGGGAAATGAAAGACACTCCATGGAGTGTTCTTTTTTAACAAAAAATACAGGAATGGATAGGAGAATATAGATGAGTGAATTATTTGTTTGTGAAAAGCCAAGTGTCGCAAGAGATTTAGCAACAGCATTATCAGGAGGATATAAAGAAGGAGAAGGGCATTACATAGGGAATGACGGAAAGATATATACGTTTGCTTTTGGACATTTGGTTAGCTGTGTTAGTCCAGTTACTATTAATGAAGATTGGGGATGGAAAGGAAACATTAACAGTTTACCTTTCTTTATGAAGGATATTCCTTTAATGGTCCTTGATAATCCAGGAGTAAAAAAGCAGTATAAGACTGTTACCAGCCTTATGAAGGAATCGAATCTTATTTATATCGCTACGGATGCGGCAAGAGAAGGGGAACATATTTTTCGTAAAATTTATAAATTAAGTGGGATAAAGAAGCCGTTAAAACGTCTTTGGATTCAAGACATGACAAAGGAAGGGCTAACGAAAGCCTTTAATAATGCAAAAGATGGATCTCTTTATGAAGGCTTAGCTGCTGCGGGTAAGTTAAGAGAAGAATCCGATTTACTAGTTGGTCTAAATAGCACCATGTTAGTAACGAAGTTAAGTAAAAGTGGCAAAGTATTATCTCTTGGTCGTGTTCAAACACCGACGCTCGCCATGATAGTTAGTCGAGATAAAACCATTGAAAATTTCTCGAAAGTAGTTCATTACTCCATTGTGGCAACAGATAAAAATGGAGCAAAATATGAGCTAGTACTTGATAAAGATACACACTTAACGAGAAGTGCTGCTGAAGGTATTCTACGCTCGCTTGGCAATAGAACAGCATTTGATATCAACACAAAAAAGAAGAAAGAAAAGCCGGAAAAATTGTTTGACTTAACCGAGCTTCAAAAGTTTATGAATGAAAAGCATAAGTGGAGTGCAGCTCATACGTTGAAAACAACACAAGCTTTATATGAGAAAAAGTATGTGACGTATCCACGTACAAGCTCTCAATATATTGCGAACGATTCTGAACTACCCGCATTATTAGAGAAGCATGCCTCTAACAAGTGGATAAGAAAAATAATTAATAATTGCTATAGGATGGAACCGTCATTTGTGAACCATTCTAAGGTGACGGATCACGAGGCTATTATCATTACATCAAAAGTGGCTAATAATCTTGCTGGGGAGGAATCAATCTTATACAACGTGATCTTCACCCGGTTTTTGGCTGCTTTTTATCCATATGCAATAAAAGAGGAAACGACAGCGACGTTCAGAGATTATGAACATACTTTTAAAACAAAAGAAACAGTACTAGTAGAACTTGGGTGGAGAGAACTATATGGTGAAACTCTTCAGGCTGGAGTATTAAACAACGCAAGCTTAGATGAAGTAGGAGAGTATTCCTTAGTAGAAAAAGAAACACAACCACCTAAAAGCTATACAGAAGGTACATTATTACATGACATGAAACACGCTGCAAAATTCTTGGAAGATGATTCGGATAAAAAGATGATGAAGACCGTGGAAGGAATCGGAACAACAGCTACCAGGGATTCCATTATTGAGAAATTAGTGGAGCGTGGCTTCATTGAGAAAAAGAAAAATCAGATTATCTCTACCACTCTAGGTAGAGAACTAATCGACATGATGCCTGAAGATTTCTCTTTATATAGTGTGAGATTAACCGCCTATTTTGAAACTATGCTTGCTCAAGTAGAACTGGGAGAGCTGGACGAAGCTACTTTCTATGAAGAATTAGAGGGGTTATTAAGCAAAACAGCAGAAGAAATTAGAGGGAATGTAAAATCTATCTCAAGTGCTGCCAATCTTGCTAAAGAAGAAGTTGCTTTCTGCCCAAAATGTAAGAGGCCGATTTATGAGAATACCAAAGCTTACTCTTGTTCAGGTTTTAAAGAAGGGTGTAAAACGACCATTTGGAAAAATGGATTAGAGAAATTAGGAAAAAAGACAATTACAAAAACAGAAGCAGGAAAGCTTTTTGGGGGTAAAGCAGTAAAGGTTAACTTAAAATCCAAGCAAGGTAAAGCTTACAAAGCAGATGTTGTATTTAATTTAGAGAAGAACTGGATAGAGTTTTCTAATAAGTAAAGTAAAAGATGCCTATAAACTGTTTCCCTGTCAAGTACACAATAAAAAAGAGATTAAGCAGCTTGAAGGTGGCTCTTATACTGAATAGGAGCTACTTTTTTTAATTCCATTGGTATCTATAGTTGATATAGTGATTTCTTTTTATTTTTAGTTCTTTTAATGTTTTAGCTGAATGGCAATCAACTTCGTTAATTAAATGATTGAAGATGGACTCTCGGTGGAGTAAGTTGAAGAAAAAACTATAGGCTTCCAAAGCAAATAAGAATAATACACTAGACCATTAAAGGATTGCTAAAAGTTAAATACTAATGATGAAAGTTCGGATAGATAGACCTATATCATATGCATCCGGTATTTAAATTTTCGGATATTCCAAAGTCTCTATTTTCTCTAATTTTAGCCAAGAAATAAAAATATTATTTCGTTCTCACTTGATAATCAGTTGATGCTTTTCTTATTTTATTAGATTATGAAAAATTTCATTGTTTTCCTTTGACTTAATCACTACATCAATTTCTTTCTCCTTTAACAAAACATTATTATTTTTTATTTCGCGAACTATTCGAACAATCTGCTCTGAATTAAGGCTCGTATATTCACTATCTATTTCAAGAGATGTTTCAATTACTATTTGACTAATTTCTCTATTATATATTAAAGACAATTTTAAGAAATTTGGATTGCTCCCTTTCAATGCTTTATCAATTAGATCTGTAACCACTAAGATTGTCGTTTTTTCACCTTCTTCTCCTGTATAGTATGTATATTCTTTATCCTTATCAAAAGGGAATAAAGAGTGTTTCGTAGTATTGTTTTGCAGTAATACAAGAACGGACAACGCTAATAGGCAAAATAATAGTAATGATTTACCTTTATTTTCCTCTCGATTTTGCATTTTATCAGTATATAGTTTTTGTATATTTCTCTTTTTTATATCCATTATAGTCTCCTAGGTAAGTCGATAAATATTTTATAAAAATATACATAATTGTATAACTATGGTAATATTTTAATAGGCTTGTTATATTCTAGAGAAGCAGAGGGGTAGAAAGAGTAATGAATCTTAAAAAAATAGTTGTTTGTACCTTAGTAGTATTAATAGCATTACCAGTTAGCAACTTAGTATTTGCGGAAGAAACACAAGCTAATAACGAAGAAACAAAAAGCGCTGCAGTAACTAACGATGGACCAGAAGATGGTGTAAATGATGTTTCCACAGTAAATCCAAAAATAAAACTAATTTCCACAGACCCTAACTATATACAAAATCAGATTAGTATTTTTGGAGCTGGTACTTGGGATTTAATGGGATCATCTACATTTAAAACTAAATCAAGTACATTCTCTTCGCATGGAGGAGATTTTAGAATGGTAATTTCCCAAAAGACACCAGCAAAAGGGCTCAAATGGCAATACAAACTGATGGAAGAAGATCCGTTAAATGATGATGATTTGGTTTCTTCCTTTGAATTACCAAGTATTACATCTACTTATGATTTAAGCTGGAATGTAAGATCCTTTACAGATGGTAATAATAAAAAAGCGGAATTATATTTAAGAAAATTAACGCAACCTTTTACTTCTGTAACAGTAACTGCTTATGACTAAGTTGTAAGTAAGGAGCATCTAACATAATGATTAGATGCTCTTTTTTTATGCTTTCTCCATAATGGTTGATTCTTCACTTTTGTCTTTATTGAAAAGATTTATAATATATTTATCATTATTTAATAGTTTGTTGACTTTTTCTGATTCTAAATAACTTTTAATCGATTCCTTAATAGATTCTACAACTTCTTTACTGCTCTCTGCCTTAAGGGATGATAAAGAAGTATATATCTCAACGTATACTCTGCCTTCTTTGTAAGAGTGAGATATTCCAATTACTTTTAACTCAGTTTTTGAAGTTAATGCTGAACTTATGGCTGGAATAAAAGTAGTTGCCCATTTTACTTCAGGGTCGTTCTTCATAACATTTTCATCAATAATTCGTATATTTCCGTCTATACTTTTGCTAGTATCTACATTTTTATCTAGAGAATCAATTGTAACCGCTACGGAATAGGCATTATATCCCCTTTGATTAAGTATTTCTTTAGTTACTTTTTCTATTTCCTCCATTTTATCTTTATTATTTTCCTTATCATCTAATAAACTAATTGAAACTAGTTTATCTTCAACAGAAATATTAACTCCATCCCATTTATAATTATTCTCCTCTAATACTGTAATTATTTCTTCATTAAGAGGAGATTCTGATTCAAATAAGATATTAATTAAAGGTATTTTTGTCATCATATTAGCCATAGTTGGTGAAACAAAGCCTAGCATAATAAAAATAATAAAGATAGAAGCAACAGAAACCATGCTTATCAAAAATTTTTGTTTTTTATTTTTTTGGGAGCCTGTATTGAATTTTTTCCATTCAAGTTCCATTTCTTTTTCAAGTTTCTTATCTATATTCCCGTTAATATATTTTTCTGGAAGAGAATCAACAAATACATGTATGGATTTAGGAACAGAAGTATCA
The DNA here is from genome assembly GCF_022049065.2 of Niallia sp. Man26. NCBI lineage: Bacteria > Bacillati > Bacillota > Bacilli > Caryophanales > Bacillaceae > Niallia > Niallia sp. Man26. Next base: position 103,101 of record NZ_CP095745.1, on the reverse strand, counting down.
ACAGAGTTTGATTTATCATTTTTATTACTGCTCATAGAATCCTCCCTCCTTGGACTGTAACGCATTAATTATTTTCTTTAGTTTTCTCCTACCTCTTGCCATTCTAGTTTTTATTGTGTTGCTATTAATATCTAAAATAGAGGAAATTTCCGTTATTGAGAAGCCCTCGTAATAATACAGAATAATAGGTGTTCTTTCTTCTTCTTTTAATTGCTTTAAGAGGTTAATTACTTCTCTTTTATTTTCCGATTCAATTATCTTCGCTTGAGTAGAAGGTTCATTGTAAGAGAAATCAATATCTACGTTTAATAGTTGTAAATTTTGCTCCCGTTTGTATTTTCTATAAGTATCAATAGACTTAGTGTACAGAACTCTGAAAAACCAGGCTTTAAAATTTGTCATTGCTAAGTCCTTTTTAAGGATACTTATATAAACCAGTTCCAAAGTAAGCTGTAAGGATTCTTCAGCAAATTCTTTAGATTTTAGGATAGATAAGGCCATTTTATAAGCTGAAGGGAGAATATCAACTACCAGTTCATTAAAGGCTTCTTTGTCACCAGCTTTTATTTTATTTATTAAAACTTGATTATTATTCAAGGATTTCCCTCCCTTGAGTTGTTTCCCTATAAGATTAACGATTACAGACTCAACTTTGGTTTCACTTTCTTAAAAATAAATGTAAATTAATTTATTTGAAATAAAATAATTTACATTTAGAATGTGACTTCTCGGTTCTGAAATTGGATAAAATATTCACCTTTTATTAATTTAGCGTTTTAAGAGAACGTAAAATTATTATAAAGCAATACTGATGGAAAATGAGTACGTAGTAGTTATTAGAGAAAGGTATTGCTATGTAAATCAATACCTTTTAATTGATGCGAATTAGTTGTTAAAAATCATCATTTTTAGGAATAAGTAAAACTGTAGATTGGAGTGGAGTTAGTATAGTTTCATGGACACAATTTAATTAAGTCCTTACAATTATTTTGAGAGGATGTGTCCGAATTGGAACGTAAACCTGCAGGCAAAAAATATAACGATGATTTTAAGAAAACGAATGTGGATTTGTATCATTCCGGCAGCCCGGTTAAAGAATTAAGCAGCGAATATGGCGTATCAGAAGTAACGATATATAAATGGGCGAAAGACTTTACCCCTATTGGTTCAGAAAAAGAGGCGCTGACACCAAAAGAGTTAGCCGAGATTCAGAAAGAAAACCTTCCGTTAAAACAGGAGGTAGAAATCCTAAAAAGGTCTATGGCCATATTCGCGAAAAAGTAACCGAATTAGAGCTCATCGATTTTATCGAGGAACACAAGGATCAATATCCCGTCCAGAAAATGTGCGAAGTACTGGCCGTGCCAAGAAGCAGCTACTATGGCTCCCTTGAAAAAACGACGTCAAAACGTGAACTGAAAAACCAGGAAATCACGCAGGAAATCCAACGGATTCACCTGGAAAGTAAGGCGCGTTATGGCGTACCGAAAATCCATAAGACCTTATCAAACAACGGGGTTTGTTTAAGCCTGAAGCGTGTCCGGCGCTTAATGAGAAAGGCATGCATCCGTTCGATTACCAGGAAAAAATACCGTCCTTTCCCCTCAAAAGAAAAGGTTGTGCAGCTGGGTAATCTTTTAAAAAGAGACTTCTCTACCTGTACGATCAATGAGAAATGGGTGGCGGATATTACGTATATTCCTACGGTAAAAGACGGCTGGTGCTATCTGGCCTCTGTATTGGATCTGCATTCGAAAAAAATTGTTGGCTATTCTTTTTCTCGTTTTATGACTTCGGAATTAGTGATCGAAGCACTTCAAAACGCCTGTTTTTCTCAAAATCCCCGAAAGGGCTTAATTCTTCATACCGATCTTGGCTCACAATATACCAGCAGTGAGTTTACTCAGCATGTCCAAAAATACGGAATCAGGCAGTCTTTCAGTCAGAAAGGCTGTCCTTATGACAATACCTGTATAGAGTCATTTCACGCCATATTAAAGAAAGAAGAAGTCTATCATATCTAGTACACAGACTACCGGGCAGCGAAGCTGGCCATGTTTCAGTTTATAGAGGGCGTACAACAGAAACAGAATTCACAGCAGCATCGGCTATCAAACATCTCAAGCTATGGAGGATCAGATTAGAAGAACCGCTTAATACTTAACTTTTTTGTGTCCAAAATTATTGACTCAAATCCATGACAATCAAATACTATCAATGCTAAAAGAATAGGGTGTAAAGAAAAGTGATGTTAGCAGAACTATATTAAATGTTAGCAATAGCACTGTATTTTCGTTACTTAGTTAAATAAATAGTTTTCCGACCACCTTATAGGGTGGTTTTTTCTTTTTACAATTTACAATAAGGAGTTTAATCTGGAAAGAAAAAAAATAGTATTAAACTCCTTATTATTATTAGTAGTGCAGTTTTGTATAAACGTGAAGGAAAGGGAATTACAAATAAAGGGGATTCTCATTAGAACAAGAAACTCGGGAGATTCCGTTCTACTAGCATTATTTATAACAAAAAAATTGTTTTAACGATTTTAGGAAGTTTAATCAATCCCACAATGCCTATGTAAAAAATCTTCTTGGTGAGATTTTTCATTTTATTTTAGTAATTATTTAATATTATTTTAAAACAAAATTTATGAATAGATAATAATTAATTAACCTTTTTTTTAAAAAAATAGAATTTTTATACAAAAATAGTAGATTTATCACTAGTATGGGTTTATAATCAAATTGTTATTTGGGAAAATTAAGAAAATTACAAAAAGGCGGGTTCGGTTTGAAAAAATTAATTACAGGTTTAACTATTCCAGTTTTAGCACTTTCTCTTGGGTTGGGAGCTACCACAAGTTTTGCTAGTGAGTTAGATAGTCCAACCTCAAATAATATAGTGGAACAATCTCAGCGAATAACTGCTGAAGATATAGCATCTTTAAAAGACTTTTTAACTAGTTACAATGTAGATGTGGCAACTCAAGACCAATTGATTTCAAAATTAAAGAGTGGTGAAGTATGGGATTCTATTAAACAAGGTCAAGAACCTGTTAATACTGTTGAAAAAACAACAGAAGATAATGGAGTTGAAACAATATCCACTTTTAAAGATGGATCTATTGCAGTAACAACAATAGAACCAAATATTGTAGAATTTACAGAAAAGGCTCCAACGACTGGTGGTTTTTCAACATTCGCAGTTAGCCCAGGAACTGTTACAAGTGGTAGTGGTTATAAAAATTTCAAAAAAGCTAAAGCTTATGTATATACTGGAATAGCTAATGCACACTTTTATGCTGATTTTACTATTGTACAAGGTGGAAATGACTATATTTCAAGAGTATATGACTATAAAATTGTTGGCGTAGGAGGAACTGCTTCTTACGACAACCTTAAAATTACTAGAAAAACAGAAAACCTAAATGGAAAAGCTTCTGCTAAACTTGATTTTACTTGGGTTGCATTTAACGGCGCTACAAGCAGCACTTGTTGGGTAAAGCTTTTTGTTGGAAAAGACTCATATTATACTGAATATAGTTACTAATAAATAAAAAAATCTCTTTATTTTTAAAGAGATTTTTTTATTTATTATTCAATTTCTTTTAACATTTTTTCAACATTATCAATTTTTTGATGAATCTCATCTAATTTCTTTTGGTTACTTTCAACCTGTTGTTTTTCTAGCCTTAATCTTTCATCAGCCCTTTTTTCATACTTTTTAACAGTTTTTATAATGAAAAAAAGAATAATTAGGATCAAAATGATAGGAAGAAACATTTGTATAAAAGAAAATAAGCCTAAATAAGTAGTTACATTCGTCAAGTTAAAAATCTCCTTTTAAATTATCTTTCAATTCTTGTTGGAATAGTTCAAAAATAACATTTTTATCTAACTGAATTTCAAAAGAACTTAATTCATAAAATTTTAACGCCTTACCTGATGTAGAAATTTCTAAATTACTTTTGACTAAATTAACCTCCTCTAATTTTTGTAAATGTAAGTAAAGTAAAGGCCTGCTAATTTCTAAATTTCGAGCTAGTTCACTTACATATTGTCTACCTGTTGCTAAAATTGCAATGATTTTTAATCTGTGTGGATTGGCCATGGCTTCAAGAGACTTCAATAATGTTTCTTTAGAATATTGTTCTTTCATATGTAAGTATTTTATTACATGTGTTAGGTATGTGTCAATATATTCAAGTGAATTAATTTTAATTATCTGAAATATTGCAAAAGTGATCATCGAGGTATGATTGAAGAGTTGTCCGTTAAGTCTTACTTTTTGATATATTCAATAAGTAATTTAAAATAACTCAGGGGTTACAGCACTGCTTTTTGTACAAACAGGGCATTTACTTTAAGTACACTTGGAAGGTCCTTTTCTTAAGTGAAGAATGGCAACATACCTATAATAAGTGTAGAAATCGATTTTATACACAAACAAGGCAGATGTGCGGCCGAGCCTAGGTCGTATCATATAGCGGGTGGGCTTCCCGCCGAGTATTACTAGCCATTCGCTCGTAGCGAGTCTTGGGGATTAAAGGTAACTTTAATCTATAAGCGTAGACAGTTAGGTGGAGCAGCCATCAAGTCTGAGAATAAAGTCTCCAGTCATCAATTGACCGATTCGGGTGACTAGCATATCCAATGCGTGGGGAGGTAACGAACTGCGTTCTGCTTGGAAGTAAAAGTCACGGCGGCCTATTCTACACAGAGAGGATAAGGTCGGAACAGTCTGTGTAGCGAGTAAACACAGAGGCCAGAAGGAGGATTTAACGAATACTGCAATTCCGAAATCTACGCCCCTCAAAGAAACTGTTCGAGGGATATTTTGCTTAGCCTCGACCTTTGCCTAACGGGGGAAGACCAATGTCTTTCGGGAAGAAACGGTCAAAAGCACCGTAAGAGCAGCCGGGGTATGGGTTCTGGCATCTGTGGAAAGATTTTCAGAGATAACGAGGGGAAGGTCCTATTTCAAATTGGGAAGGTACTAACCAATAAAGACCTATCATATAAGAGGCTAATAGAAAATGGTAGGATAATTTAGGATTGGCGCATGAGGTCGTAGTAGCAATGAGGGAAGGGTAATGCCTTCTTAAGTGTAAGGAAATTACACTTCTTTCTATCAAGGTAACACCTGTGATAGGGCAAAGGACCTCTGGGCACTTGGAATGTTTAAGCATTATAGACTCAGAGCTATAAAGTATGTTTAAACTAACTTACAAGTAAACCTACAAATGAGGGGGAATATGTGTCCAACATTTAATCCTGCGGTTGTATGGGAAGGCTGGTAGGTGATTAATCCAAGGTCAGAACCGGACTCGGGAAATCCGAACGTCCAGGATCGTAGGGGGGGCTACAAGAAACGTGAATCATATTTGATTGTGCGCGCTAGTTTTCTACCACAGCGGGGAACTCGGGAGATCCTATCGGTCTCTTCTTTATAGAAGAGTATGGTGTACAAGCGATAATAAGCAAGGAAACCAAATGCTGTTTAGGGAGTCGGATAGCAGCGTAGTAGAGCACAGGATTATCGTGGAATAGAGCTAGGTTCTACTTGTTTTTTTGATAATACTCATAAAGGATTTAGGACTTTTATTAATTGGATTAATCAAATAAAAGAGTCATACGAAATGGAGTCTGTCATTATTGGAATGGAGCCAACAGGCCATTATTGGCTTAATTTAGCTCATATTCTACTAATGGAGGAACAGATTTACACGACAAGCACAGTAAGGAGCTAGAAGATAACTCTCCAACTAAAAATGACATTAAAATTACCAGAAGAACTGGTGAGATATACAGAAGAAGAATTACTAGAATACGTAAGGCAAGCAGTGAAACGTAGTATAGGGATGAAGAAGCTTCAAACTTTAAAAGAAGGAGCCAATCGCTCGATTGTCATCCGTCAGGGTGCCATGATGGCTAAAATGGAATATTAAGAACGTTAATCCAAAAGTATGAACTCATACAAGCCATGTTCGAAGAGCTTGAACAAACTCTGGATACACTACTTCAGGATATTCATGGAGTTGATTAAATGTTAGAAATAACAGGTATTGGACGCGATACAGTGGCGGGTTTGAATTTGAGTGAATATAATCATCCTCATCAAATAACCAAATTGGCCAGATTAAGCTGAAAAGAAAAAACTTCAGGAAAGCATAAAGGGAAAACCAAAATTACGAAACGTGGCCGAAAGAAACTAAAAGCACTACTATTTCGGGCATCTATGATTCTAGTAGCCAAGAATAAAGCATATAACGAGACCTGATAATCCGTTGAAAAAGATGCAGTCTTTAATTGCTTTGTGTAATAAGCTCATCCGCATACTCTTCTCTATTGGGAAGAAATAGTTTGTGTTTCAAGAGGAGAAAATGTTGAAGGACATCCCTCATATGCATGCATTTATACAAGAACCAATAGTAGCTTAATCAGTATAAAACTTTTAACAACTAGAATTGAAAGATGAACAGACAAAATCAGCATGGGATTAGTCGGCAACGGAACTAACGTAAGGACAAGATAAGATCCTGTATGGCAGCATGACCGACATCCACCTTATGGAAAGGTTGAACGAAGGAATGTAGGAGCGTAGACTCTGTGAGACTTGGGAGGGTAGACCTCCGTAAGAGATGTGGACATCCATTGGTGCGTACATACCTATTTATCCAACTTTTTGAAATAAACCGAAGGTTGGCTAGTGTCTTTTCACACTAACTTAATCTACGAAGTTATATGAGTTGGATAGAAATATTGAGAAAAACTGCGTAATTAAGAGATAAGTGTTTGTTTATTGAGGGAGCATTCCTGTAATCTGTGAAACCTTGCTTATAGTAGAAAAATGGCAGTTTAGTTTAAGTTCATTCGTTCACAAAGTTTCTCGTAATTGAGTTAAAAGAGCCATATTGATAACTCGTTCTTTTACTCTTACTCTTTCTCTGGATACTTTAATTCAAAATTCCTATAGACTTTCCAGAGCTTGGGGTAGGATAGTTTCATTAATTCCTATAAGAGGCCAAAAAAAAAAAGTCAAAGACGGCATTATTTTATTCGAATAATTATATCCTCATATTTAATTAAGATTATCGCTTTAGTTCTTGGATTTTGGACTTCTAACAAGCCGTTTTCATAGTCAAAAAAAACAAAGTGGATTCTGCTTCTATATATAACTTTCTGACCGAATACAATATGGCATCATCCTAAATGGTATTCAAAAAAATAATATTTGATTTATACAGAAAGTGATGTATAGCTGTATCTAATATTATTTTGGAGTAATTCAAGGATAACATAATCCCGATTATTAAGATATGAATATTAAGTAGGAATAAGCTTACTGATTAGGTCAGTATGTATGATAAATTTAAGCATCTTTAAATAAAAAAGTCTGAATCATTTCATGTATGAAACTACTCCAGACTTAGATTAGTTTATGGGAGACTACTTTTAAATTCATTAATTCTTTTATACTAAACCTTAACTCTATATACCAATATATTATGGATTGATATTGATATACTTTAATGCTTTATGCAAACTTGAAAATGTAGTTAGATTCTGCGTTTTAATCCCTAATTGCATCATCGTTTGGGCGATTTCTGGACGTATACCGGAAAGTATTGATTTTACACCTACTAAATTTAATGCATCTATTACTCTAAATAGATGATTTGCTACCATTGTATCAATTATAGGAACCCCTGATAAATCAATAAAAACATGAGATAACCCTAACTTAGAAACAGATTCTAAAGCCTTCTCCATAAGTTCCTGAGCCCTCTGGGTATCAATATCTCCTACTAATGGTAGAACTCCTATATTTTCTGTAATTTGAATGACCGGTATAGATAACTCCATTGCTGTTATTTCAGCTGCCTTTATTCGTGAAAGATAACTTTCAGAATAGGATAAACTTAGTAAATGTACAGCTCGATCAACAACCGAATCAAAATTAGAAATTATTTTGTAGAACTCAGAAAGAGACATATGATTTTGGATAGCTTCATTTTTTATAATTTCTCCAATTTCATTACGATAGAATCTAACTTCCTCTATACCTACATCTAGTGGTAAATTTAATTTTATTAACAATTTTACGCCTTCATTACCCCAATGTGTTAAATGTTGATAGGTCATTTCTAAATCATCTGAGATAGATTTTGCAAAAATATCGATTAGGTTTTCTCTCCACTTTTTGAGTTCCTTATCAACTTCCATGGAATAATGATTCAAATCTGTGGTGTATCGTTGTACTGCTAAACTGGATTTTTTGTCTATTATTTCTGTCGTTATTTTTTGTACAACAATATTTGTTGAAATACTCATTAGAAAACCACCTTTACTAGTTCATATATAATAATTATATCTCAAAAACCTTATAATCAGAATTCCAACGAATAATTATAGATAGCCTCATCCCGTTCAAACTCTCAACTTCTTAATGAGAGATTTAAAAACTACTATTAACGGGACAGTTTAGTGAAAGAAGGATTTTGTAAAAGGTGTAAAAGTAATGAATTGGAAAAAGCCTTAACTAAAGGTTAAATTAGGTAGTTAAGGGTTTTTTGTTTTATTTACTAATTACTCTGCATGGTGGCTATAAGAGTCAAAAATGAATAACAGGGTTAAAGAGTTTTGGTTAGTAATGAATTTTGTGAAGAAAGTCAAAAAGAAGGGATTTAGTATTGAGTTGCTTTCTAAATTTGGATCTTCTGCTGATTGGTTAGCAGAATTAGTTGTTACCTTTTTAGCCGTCACTTACTACAATGTGTATAATCCATCACAAAAGAAAAAAATTTACTTTTTTCCTTTCATGATGAATAGCATATAAGCAAAATTGAATAAGATTGAATGGGTAGAAACAATTTTATGCATATATAACTTATATACATTATGTATTATATATGATTAACTAACTATTATCTTCTGGTAATTATTAGCATATTCGATGTACAGATAGTGAGCCGGTTTTATATAACCATATCTGTAATAAATGGAAAAAACTTGTGAAAGAAACGGGGCAGCATTCCTGTAATAAGTAAACCTTGCTTATAGTAGAAAAATGGCAGTTTAGTACAATAAGATATGATAAACTAATGGCGTAAAAAGAACAGAGTAGGAGTAAAAGATGAAAAAATTCACTTGTCCTTGTTGTGGTTATAAAACATTATATGAACGAGATAATTGGGAAACTTGTCAAGTATGCAAATGGATGGATGATGAAATACAATCGTATGAACCTGACATTGGTGGAGCAAATAAAGTAACTTTAAGAGAAGCACAAAAGAACTTTAAAGAAATTGGGAGAGCAGATAGAATAAATTATCATTCAAAAGGTGAGCCAACATCTAAATATGAAAAAGATGATAACGGGAAGCCTTACGAAGAAAGATAATACCCTTATTAAACTAAACAAACGAGCTTTCTTAAATATAAGGTGCCCTTTTTTTATGTTGCTAAAAGGGCAGCATTCCTGTAATAAAGGAAAGACTAGATTATGGAAAAAATATAGCAGATCAATTGAACAAGAAACGAAACCATCAATTATTAATGGTTTCTTTCTATAATCAAGTTTGATTAACTTTAAAGGGACGGATAACAATACTTAAGTTGCCTTATTTTATGTCCTTTAGTGGTTGGTATTGTTCAGATATAATAATGTCACCTTTATATAATACGTATGGATGAGTTTCCATTAAAATAGATATTAGGTAATCTGGCATTTTGTGCCCTTCATATGCACAAATCAATGGGAACAGATGAGTATGAACAGCTTCGTCAACTATTTTTTCAAAGTCCTCTATTAAATGAAGTGGCTCTTCCATACTAGTCCACTCTACATGTGCCCATGATCGAAACAAGATTTTATTGTCTATATATGGCTGTACTATATTATTAAAATAATTTGTGATTGCAGGAGGATGATAACTACCACTTGAAAAATAAAAATCTAAGTTGTTTACAAAGTGAACAAATTCAAGTTGATCTTTATCTAAAAGTTTGATTAGTTCATTTTGTATCATTGGATAGATTCGCTCATTCTCTATAAGAATAACGTAATCCCCAGCCAAAATGCCTTGTTGAATAAAGTCTACAACATGATCAATGTATTGCTTCATTCCATCATAAGAATAAAGAACATGAACACTTCTTTTCTCCTCAAATAACTGATACATTTTGCTTTTCAATAATCTTAACCTAATTTCTTATATGATGTTATATATAAAGGGAAGGCTGACTAAGAAAAGTTATACAAATCCCCGATAGTGTATATATAATAAGCCTAACATTGATTTTCATATAAGTATATAAGCTTATCTATTCATAATATAAACTGCACTTAAACCATTTAGAAAAGAGAATTCTTTATCTAATATTGCTAAAAATGGCAGGATAGTTTAAGTTCGATTTTTCACAAAGTGTCCCGTAATTGTAGTCAAAATATGATAACTCTTTCTTTTACTGAAAAAATTAAGGGGGAGAAAGAATTGGAGTAATGGTTCATTGATACTCAATTTAGACTCAACAAAAACGATGGGTAATCTGGAATAATATGTATTGGTTATTGAGAAGAATATTAACATAAATAATGTTAATGGAGTTTATATGCGAATGCGAATAGTAAAAATTATAATCATTATACATTTGGTAATCCCATTGGCCGGTTGTTGGGATCGTAGAGAATTGTCTGGAGAATCTGTTGTAACAGGAATGGCAGTGGACAAAGGGAAGAAATCAAAATACAAGTTAACAATTGAAACTACAGAAGCAAGAGAAATGATACCAAATACTGCTTCTGGTTTTGCCCCTTCTTATGTTTATTCATTAGAAGGAGATACCATTGCTGAACTTTCCACTAAGCTAAATAAAGGTATTGCTACACACCCTATTTATTCACATATGTATGTATTAGCCATTAGTGAAGAAATAGCGGAAGAAGGTCTTATAGGATTCCTAGACTTTGTAGATCGAAATAGAGAAATGCGAGATGACTTTAATATTGTAATTGTGAAAAAGGGAAGTAGCGCAGGAGATATTTTAGAGGTTATTAACATGTTTAAAAAAAGTGCCTCATTAAAATTAGCAATACAATTAGAAACCATGGAGAAAGATTATGGCGGAGTACCTGATTTAAAGCTAAATGATTTTGTTCGAGTATATAATGACAAAGGACAGTCTCCTGTTCTCCCTTCAATAAATTTAGTTGGTAATGCTAAAAAGGGTGGGAATGTTGAAAACTTAAAAGATGAAACTCCTGAAGCGCAGGTAAATGTTGATGGTATTGGTGTGATTAAACATGGAAAGTTGGTTGGATATGCTTCTATAAAAGAGGTTAGGTATCTTCTTTTTGTACAAAATAAAATAAAAACCACTACATTAAGTACGAATTGTGAAGGTGATAAAAAGTTCACATATGAAATAACGCACTCCAAAACAGCAATTACAGCTAAGGAAATAAATGATGTCCCTACTTTTCATATTAAAATTAAAACAGGAGGTTATTTAGATGGGATAGAATGCATAGAAAACTTCCAAGATGTTCGTACTTATAGTAAGTTAGAAAAAAAGATAAATTCGATGATGGAAAAAAACATAAAAGAGTTTATAGAGAAAGCAATTACAGAATATGAAGCAGACATCTTTGGTTTAGGAGAAATCTTTCGAGACCAAGATTATAAACATTTTAAAAAATATCAAACGGCTAACAACTGGTATGATGGGTTTGCCAAATCAAAGATTGACATATCCTTTGAAGCTGAAATAAAAAGAGGAGGATTGAGAACTAATCGCTTTAATCATAGTCGCTAAAAAGAGCAGAGTTTCCTCGCTGCTCTTTTTTATTATGCATCTAACTCTTCACTCACTTCGATAAGTAATTTAATTTTCCTTAAAGTAGGTACCTGATCACCTGTAGAATGGTTTTTACATAAGCTTGAATTGGAATTGGTTGAAATATTTCATAGGAAATTAGTCATATAAGTATTATAAAGGGGGCTTTTTTCAAGAAGGGTTAATGTCCTTTTGTTAGATTTCTTATAGCACTAGCCATAAGATTGAGGGAAGACAAACCTGAAGAAGCGATTAAAGCCTGGAATAAAACCAAGAAACAGCCGGGTAACAATAAATATTTAATTACTAAATAGTACAAACGTGGCAGCATTCCTGTAATTAATGAAACTTGTCTATGGAAGAAAAGTGGCAGGATAGGGTAGTTGGGGTTATTTACAATTAAATAGCCCGACCAAATAAGGAAGGGCAATGGTTTGTTATTTCTTTTTTGCAATTTCTTTCCTATTAGGTGCAAGAGGTGGTTGTTCTAACCATTTATTTTCTACCATAAGATCGAACCAATTTTTTGTAACTACTAGATTTTGTAGAATAGTCTTTTCATAAGTGGCTACAAGATCTGTCCTCATGGATGATGCTAAACCTGCGCCATGGTAATTTTGAGCTGCTTGAAACAAGAAACCCATATGATAAAGGATTAACTTATCAGAAAACGGTGAGTCAGTTGAGGTGGTTACTTCTGTTTCAAGAGATTTTGGAACTGGTAAGTTATCTGCTTGGAGTATTTTTGCTAATGCTTTAATTTGACCATCTGCAGTCTTTTCTGATTGAGTTAAAAATTTTCTAACTTCTTTAGTTCCTGATATCTGTGAGAATGCAATAGAAAGAGTTTTTGCCATTATACTTTTCTTAAGGTTTAATGAAAGACTTATTATTTCAGTTGCGGCAAGGGTTCTACCATTTCCAAAAAAACCATCAGAAAAATCTCTAGTGGTGACATAGCTTGGATGGTCGTACGCATAGTAAAGGGGATCCCTTTGAAATAAACCTTTTTCAAGTAATAGCTCAATTGTTTTATGATACATTTTGTTTCCAGCTAGATTAGATGAATCATAAAAGTCTCTCAAATCTTTTCTAACTGAAATGCATAGAGCAGTGTTATGACCTAATATTCCATGTATAGTCATAATATGTAAATAATTTAGACAGAACGCATCAGAAAATAATCTTTGTTTTCCTAGATATAAGTCTGATTCATTAAAGCCAATGGGAATAGGAAATCCTTCTTCCTTAAAAAAATTACCTATTACTGTTTTTTGTTGTTCAAATGTATTAATAGCAATATGAAAAATTTCTTTAATTTCTTTGTCTTCTATAATGGAATACATATATTTATTCACAGTATGTGTTGCTGTTCCATTTACATATTCTGCCCATAGGGAACCTATTTCAGAAGAAGTTAGTGCGGATTTTTTCATTAATGTTTCACCTCTATAATAATATTTCCAATTGTAAAAGGGGTATTCGTTAATACATCCTAAAATGAAAAATCTTAATCCTATGTCTGAAAAAATTCAAATAATGAGCTATGTTTTAATGGACTAATCTTAGTAGGGATTTTTCTGGAATGCAAGAATGGCCAGTTTATTGTGTTATAAGCAGTAATGAACTATCAAAAATTTAGATATTATAAACAAATATACTTAAACAAACAGGGCATTGTCCAAGAAGGATTAATGCCTTGTTTCTTATGCCACTTCTGATGCTATAAGGGCAGCATTTCTGTAATCAAATGAAAATTAGCTTAGGGAAGAAACATGTCAGGATAGTTGAATTAGAAAATGAATATTCCCTCCTTTTTTTATGGATAATAAAAAAAGGAGGGAATAGTGTGAATGAAAAACAAAGGGTGATAATAGAAGAAATTAGAGATGCAGAAATCAAAAAAAGTGAGCAATGGGTAAGTTATTGGCAAGGGTATTCTAATATTTATACATGGCAATTTTGGATGGTATTAGCAATGTTTTTACTTCCACTCGTAGTTTTAATTCTTTTTATAGACCGGAGAAAGATCTTCCAACTTGGATTTTATGGATATGGTATTCATATATTTTTTGCTATTATTGATTCTTTTGGAGTTATTAAGGGATTATGGATTTATCCTTACAAATTACTTCCTTCATTGCCAGCAAGCATTGCTCTGGATTCCTCATTTGTTCCTGTAACTTATATTCTTCTCTACCAATATATCCTAAATAAAAAGAAGAACTATTATATTTGGATGTTGTTTCTTTGCCTTGCTTTTGCTTTTTTTATAAAGCCTTTATTGGTGGGTATAGGTTTGTTTCGCTTCGGTGGAAAAGAAAACTTTTTAATGCTTTTTTGGGGATATTTAGCTGTAGCACTTATACCTAAATGGATTACAGATTTTTTTATGTATCTACTAAATAATAATCGATGGAGTTTACTCAATAAATGGAGAAATGTAACGGATAAAAATCCATAAGCGTTATACTTCTGAGACAATAAGAAGCACTGCATATTTGAAGTATTTGCTTTGTGGTCATATGGCTAACTAGCATTATAAAGAATGGTTGAAGGAAAAGTATCTGCATGAGGGAGTATTGATCTAGGAAGGATTAATGCTTCTTTTTATGCTCAGGTACTAATATGGCATAATTTCTGTAAAAAATGAAGAGAACCTTTCTTGTGTCACAAACAGGGCAGCATTCCTGTAATAAATGAACACGAGCTTAAGGAAGAAAATTGGCAGTTTAGTGCAATAAGAAAGGGGACAACCAAATTAAATTGGTTGCCCCTAATAATAATTATATCGACTATTGTTTAACGTACGTAAATACCTCGGACATATTGCGCTGGAGGGTTAACTTGGCGTGTAACAGTTCTAATTGCATGTAGTGCCCAATAAGGATCATCAAGCATACCACGACCAACAGCAACCAAGTCGGCATCACCATTGGCTAATGTTGCTTCAACCATATGTGGATTGTCGAGTTTACCAACTGCAATCACCGGTGCTTTTAAAGTCTCCCGGAAAGCTCGAGCAAAAGGCACTTGATATCCGTAATGATTTGCTGGTTTCACTTTTCCTGGGGGTCCATCGCCACCACTAGAGACATCGAATATATCGACTCCTGCTTCTTTATAGCTCTTAGCAATTGTTAGCGAGTGTTCTAAATCATAACCGCCATCCATATATTCTACTGCTGATATCCGCATGATTAATGGCATATCCTTTGGCATTACGGAACGCGCTGCTTTAATGACTTCCACACCGAACAACGATAAATCCTTACCGTATTCATCAGTTCGATTGTTAATACTTGGTGAATGAAATTGATGGATTAAGTAACCATGGGCTCCATGCAACTCAATCACATCAAATCCTGCCGTAACTGCTCTGCGAACGGATTCCTTAAATTTAGTAACCATATCTTTCACTTCGGAAGTTGTTAGTGCTCTTGGTGAATTATAACTAACACCATGTTCCGAAGGAGCAAGGATATTCGAAGCACCTACAGGGTACAGCGCATCTTCGGCTTTTCTGCCAGCGTGTGCAATCTGCACGCCAATTTTTGAGCCATACTTTTGAACATCAGAAATAATACGGGCAAAAGCGGGAATTTGTTCATCTGTCCACAAGCCTAAATCTTTGTTAGTAATTCGTCCTTCTGGTTCAATATCGGTCATTTCCATAATGATCAAACCCGTTCCACCTACAGCTCGAGAAACATAATGTACATAATGCCAATCGTTTGGAATGCCGTCCTCCGCCTCTACAGAATATTGGCACATCGGCGGCATAATAATTTTATTTTTGAGTGTTAATCCTTTTATAGAAAAAGGTGTATCCAGGTTAGCCATATTTATTTTATCTCCTTAAGCATTTTTCTCATTCATTAGCACTATTTCCAGTAATTCAAATATTACTTAAACACTTTAATTCGATTTTCAATTGGCTGATATTGTTTTTCACCTGGAGCAGCGGATGGTTTACCAAATGGCATTTGAGCGATTAAATTCCATTTACTAGGAATATTCCATTTACCTTTAACTTCGTCATCAATTAAGGGATTATAATGTTGAAGAGAAGCACCAAATCCTTCTATTTCAAGTGCTGTCCAAACAACATATTGAAGCATTCCGTTTGATTGCTGTGCCCAAACAGGAAAGTTGTCTGCGAATGTTGGTAGTTGTTTTTGGAAGGATTCAATCACTTCCATATCTTCAAAAAATAATACCGTACCATACCCACTGGAGAAACCTTTCATTCTTTCTTCGGTTGGAGCAAAGTTATCAGCAGGAACAATTTTTCTTAATGTCTCTGTTGCGATATCCCACAATTCTGTATGATTCTCACCTAATAGGACGACGATTCTTTGCGCTTGGGTATTAAACTGGGATGGAGTATGCTTTAAAGCATGAGCAATGATTTCTTCAATTCTTTGATCTGAAACATCAGATTCCTTGCTAAGTCCATAATAAGTACGTCTTCCTTCTACTGCAGCATAAAAGTCTTTTGAAATGTTTGTCATTTTAACTACTCCTTACTATATTTGTTTTATTGTAAATGCTCTTTCTTTTTATGAAAGTATGCATAATTACCATTATAAAAATAAATACTTACCATTTTAAAAACTACCAATATAAATTCCTAACTAAATTTTCTTGGAAACATATGCGATTTAGTATTTTTAGTTATAGCAACGTAGGCAAAGACTGACAACAAGCTAGTAGTGAAAATAATTACCCCAAATGGTACCGCAGAATATTCACCTTCAATCCCCACAAGAGGGGAAGTTACAGCGCCTAAAAGAGTAGGCATGACACCTAAGAGTGCGGCGGCACTTCCTGCGATGTGTCCTTGAGAGTCCATTGCTAATGTAAAAGAAGTCGGGCCAGTAATACCAACCGCCGCGTTTAACAAGAAAAGGGGAATGACTAGCATTAATAATGGGCCATGTAGAAAGACACCTATCAAGACAAACGTCCCAGACATAAGTGCTAATACCAGTCCGATAAGAAGAATACTATCTTCTTTTATTCGCCCAGCTAAAAACTTCACAACTTGAGCGCCTAGAATTAAACTAATACCATTTAAAGCAAATAGCATGGAAAACACCTGAGGTGTTACGCCATAAATATTTTGATAAATAAATGATGCTCCAGAAATATAGGCAAAAACACCAGAAAATAATATCCCCTGAACAAGAGCGTATCCCATGAAATTTCTATCTTGTAGTAAATCTTTAAAATTTCGTAATAATCCTTTGAAATTACTAGAGACACGTTGTTCTGAAGGTAAACTTTCTTTAATTTTCCATGTGGTAATAATGGATAAAATGATGCCGAAAAAACCCAAAAAGATAAATATCCCAACCCAAGAAGTGAAGGAAATTACAGCACTTCCTGCAAGTGGTGCAATTAAAGGGGCAAGATTACCAATAACAGTTAATAGGGAAAAAAACTTTGTCAATTCTATACCGCTATACAAATCTCTAACAATAGCACGAGATATAACAATTCCAGCGGCTCCAGAAAAACCTTGAATGAAACGCAAGATAATAAACACAGTGATATTAGGTGCGAAAGCACAAGCGAAAGAAGATAGAGCGTACACAATCATGGATATTAGTAAAGGTTTACGCCTACCATGAACATCACTTAATGCACCCATAATAATTTGACCGAATGCAACACCTAAAATACAAGAAGTTAAACTTGCTTGGACCATAGAAGCTTTTGCTTCAAAAAAGTCCATCATATCAGGAAATGAAGCTAAATACATATCAATGGTAAATGGCCCAATTGCAGAAAACACAGCCAAAAGAATAGCGAAAACAAGCGAATATTTAGACGATTTCAAGCTCACATCAATCCAACTCCCAACTAATTTCTATAATTCCATATAAATACATAGACATCTATGTATTATTTTAAAAAAATTAAAATCTTTTTAGAATTCTTTCTAGTAATTGCTCTAACTGTTCTTTTTCTTCGGTAATAAAATCACCATAAATAGCAGTGTTTATTTTCTCTGAGATTTCATTAAAAATTGGTTTTAACTCATTTCCGTTTTCTGTAAGATTAACTAGAGTTACTCTGCTGTCCTCCTTACTTTTTATCCTTACAACATAACCAAGTTTTTGTAACTTATCAACTAGTACTGTTACTGTCGGTTGCGTGCGATGAATTCTTTCAGCCAGTTCCTTCACAGATAAGCCATCTTTTTTGTAAAGGCAAACTAGAATATCGCCATGAGAGGGGGAGATCCCATTTATTTCATGTTTGTTAAGCTCAGATAAAATTAAATTGTTTACTGCGTCTCTTATTTTTCCAACCATTGATGCTGTGTTATATTTTATCATGATTACATTATACATAGATATCTATATATTTTCAAATAAAATTATTTACCTAATCTCATTTTAAGTTTTTAATAAGTTTGTAAAAGTTTGTGAAGGAATGTAATTATAGTAACGGGGGTTTTCCTTAAATAAAAAGGGACGCCTTTTTATTATGGTGTTATAATGGCAGGATTGTTGAAGAAGGAATTCAGGAATAAATTAGTATTTCGTTGAAATGACACCTAAGATTAAGTCACAAAAGTGGCTTTTTTTACTGTTTTATTCGTAAAAATATGGTAATATTGTTAAAATAGAACATTTGTTCTTTTTGTGAGATGAATGTGAAGGGAGAAATTAATGCGACCTAATTTAACGAAAGATATAAGTGTAGAAAGTTTTAAAGATTTTTATTGGTTAAAGGAAGAATTACAGTCTTTTTGTAGAGAAAATGGCATGAGTGCTTCTGGTTCAAAAATAGAGATTACTAATAGGATTGAAACATTCCTTCGAACAGGGGGAATTAAAAAACCTTTGAGAAAATCAAATATGAATAAGAAGCCTCAGCCTCAAGGAAACTTAAGATTGGATACAGTCATCACTGAAAACCATCGTTGCAGTCAAAATGTAAGAGAATTTTTTAAGACGGTTGTCCCAAAATTCCACTTTTCCACCTATATACAAAACTTTTTCAAAAACAATGTTGGAAAAACATATCGTGATGTAGTAAAAGCTTGGAATGAGGAAGAAGAACGAAAGAAAAATCCTTCGTTTAAGAAAACCATAGCCCCTCAATTTGAATATAATCAATTCATTCGTGATTTTTATTCAGATCCTAAGAATCAAGGAGTAAGTCGTGAGAAAGCTATTAAAGCTTGGAATGAAATCAAGAAACAGCCTGGTAGCAATAAATATTTATTTACTAAATAGTATTTAAGTAGGTCACTAACTAAGGGTACATAAAGAGAAACTTTTGATTATCGTTATCAAAGATAATAGGGATTCTTCTGGAGCTATAATGGCAACATTCCTGTAATAATAAAAAACATAGCTTATGGAAGAAACGGTTCAGGTTGGTAGAACAAGGTAATTTGTTATAATTGAAATAAAAAAGGATTTAATGTACATAACGATACATTTGGTTAACAAAGAAAGGGGATATAAATACATGTCGATTTACCACAAAATAATTGGGGACGGATTTCCCATTGTTATGCTACATGGTTGGACACTTGACCATCATGTGATGTTACATGCAATGGAACCTTTATTTGAGAAACGAAACGGATGGAAGAGAGTTTACATAGACTTGCCTGGTATGGGGCATTCTGAGCCACAATCTTCAATTCAAAACTCTGATGACATGTTAGAAGCTATTTTAAGTCTACTGGATGAGCTTATACCTAATCAGCCATTTATTATTTGTGGTAATTCCTATGGCGGTTACATTGCTAGGGGAGTAGTTTGTTCACGACAGGAAGTGGTTCGTGGATTACTGCTGATGGCACCAATGACTATACCTGAATTCGATGAACGGTCTGTACCTCCCCAGACTGTTATTAAAAAAGACATTGACTTGATATCGCATTTGTCTCAAGAGGATGCTGATGCATTTTGCTCTATGGGGGTTGTGCAGGGGCAAACTGAATGGGTTAGGTTTCAAAAGGAAATTTTACTTCCTTCTAAACAAACAAATAATGAGTTCTTAACCAAGATTCGTCAGAACGGTTACGGTTTTACCTTCGACATTTCATCTAAACTTGAGTATCCCACTTTAATTATCACAGGGCGTCAGGACAACGTAGTTGGATACCAAGATGCATGGAAATTAATTGAAGACTATCCAAGGGCAACTTTTTCAGTGCTTGATATGGCTGGTCACAATCTTCAAATCGAACAGACTGAAATTTTTAATACACTAGTTCATAATTGGTTAAACAAACTTGAGTCGGAAAACTTTTGGATGTATTAATTTCTCATAATCTAAAATTATTATTGTATTAATTTCTTACTGAAGCAGCTGCCAATGAGGTAGCTGTTTTTCAAAGACTTCAGCATACCCTGTAATTCATGAAAAAATCGCTTATGGAAGAAACGTGGCAGCATTCCTGTAATAAATTAAAACTAGCTTTTGGTATGGCAGATTAGTTTAAGTGAAAAACTTCACAAAAACTTGCTTAGATAATACATAAGGCACCTTAGTATTAAACCAAGATGCCTTTGCTGCCATTATAGTTGAGATTGTTTTATATTAGACAGTTTGTATTAATCCTAACTAAACTAATCTAGATTAAATATTATAGAACCAATAGTTAGGATCAGTAGCATTTAAATTATTGTAATTTAGTGGTTGTTCCGTTATATCGACTAATATATATCTATCATCAATCTTTAGATATGTTTATATATATTTATCCAAGATACTTAAATCATCTTCTGTTTTAATAAGGTATACATTCTTGTTAATGATGTTTAATACGTCATATAAATCATCCATGATGGCTTCAATGCTTGCTGTAGTAACCACATTTTCTGTCTCGTAAGAAAAGAGATAAATTTTATTTGCCAAGAAAATGACCACCTTAAATTATAAAGTTATACAGTTTTTTCTTCTCTATTTACAGCTTTACTTTCACCTTGTATTAAATATTTCAATAAAGGAGGAGCAAACAAGGTTGTAGCGATTATAACGACTACTATAGCAGTGAAGTATTCAGGTAACAAAAGAGATTCTTGCAAACCAGTAGCCGCAATGATTAGTGCTACTTCTCCTCGAGAAACCATCCCAGCTCCGATAATAAGGGAAGAACGATTTTTAAATCCAGTTAACTTTGCTCCAATATCCCCACCTACAAGTTTTGTAAGGATAGCAACAATTACTAGGGCTACAATGAACCCAATCTGGCTTCCTATACCACTAAATGAAAACATTTAAACCGATACTTACAAAGAAGACGGGGACAAATACAGCATATGCTATAGGCTCCACCTTACTCTCGACGGTGTGCTTAAAGTTTGTTTGAGAAATGGCTATGCCAGCTGCGAATGCTCCAATAATTCCTGCCATTCCAAGAATATCTGCAAAATATACAAAAGCGAAACAAACGACAAGGGCAATGGATACCACAGGTTCCGTAACTTTTAATTTAGAGAGTATTTTTAACATTTGGGGAACTAGGAAAGCTCCTGCAAGTAATACACCAATAAAGAAGATGACTTTTTTACCTATTAGAAGTCCAAGGGATACTTCATCTCCAGTCCCAAGAAAACTAGTCATGACAGCTAAGAGCACGACAACTAGAACGTCGTCTACAACTGCAGCACCTAATATAGTGCTCCCCTCAGGGGAATTGAGTTTATTCATATCCTTTAACACTTGGACAGTAATACTTACAGATGTTGCACATAGTAGTATTCCTATAAATAGGGAATATGTTGTATTTAATCCAAAGAGTTCTCCAATACCAAATCCTCCGATAAAAGGAAGGATGATGCCGATTATAGCAACCGCAAAAGCAGCTTTCCAATTTTTCTTAAGTTGACCTAGATCTGTCTCCAAACCGGCTAAGAACATGAGTAATAAAACTCCGATTTCAGAGAAATAATGAATAAAATCATTATTTTCTATCCACCCAAGGACTGCAGGACCTAATATAATCCCGATTATTAGTTTTCCCAGTACAGATGGTTGTCCTAATCTGACAGAAAGATCACCTGCAATTTTTGTAGCTAAAAAGTATTAATAACAGATATAAAATAAAATCCATTCTTTTTTATCTCCTCCTTTTGATTGTACACAAGTGTAATACCCTTGGATTCACCTGTCAATGCACTGTTTTAACGAGTTAGGAAGCCTTTATATGGCGGATGAAAAACATTTTCATATACCTATTTTAATTTTTATCAAAACTCCGTATTAGTTAAATATACGCTTTTGGTAAGGTTGTGTTTTTGAGGAATAAGCAATGAGGATAAAAATAATTGACATTATCAATTAATGACGTTATCATTTAAATAAGAGGCGATGAAAAATGAAAACAAAAGATAAAATACAAATTCGAGAATTACTACAACAACTAGTTCGTGACTTTGGACTTCTTCAAAAAGATGGTTCTGATTGTTGTGGGATAACAGTAACACAAAGCCATATTGTATATGAATTGGGCAAATCTCCAAATATTTCTCTTCAGACTTTAGCTGAAAAGCTAATAATGGATACTGGTCTTTTAAGCAGACAAGTAAATAAACTAGTGGAACTTCAATATATATTAAGGGTTCCAGATCCAAATGATCGGAGATATGTACTTTTATCTTTGACAGAAATAGGTGAAGCAAAAGCTGAAGAAATATCTAACCAAATGTTAGAATACTTAGGAAACATCTTTACTCATATTCAAGAAGATAAGCATTCGCAAGTTTTAGAAAGTCTAAGTTTATTGCTAGATGCAATGAATAAAAACGACGGATTAGGTAGTTGTGCCACCAGATAGGTGGCTTTCATTAGGGATTATATTTGATAAAGTCAATTAATGTTTAAGTCAAATAAAATAGGAGGGATAATAAATGCTTAGGAAAGCTTCGACAGAAGATTTAAACGAAATACTTGAAATCTATAACC
This sequence comes from Niallia sp. Man26, assembly GCF_022049065.2. Lineage (NCBI taxonomy): Bacteria > Bacillati > Bacillota > Bacilli > Caryophanales > Bacillaceae > Niallia > Niallia sp. Man26. The sequence goes on along the minus strand of NZ_CP095745.1, from coordinate 80,323 downwards.
AAGGAATAAAAGACGGATTAGCGACCTTTGAGGAAGATTTAAAAGACAAGGATTACATGGAGAATTGGTTTGCTGCTCACCAGGGAAGATATGCTGTATTTGTAGCTGTTAATGAAGAGGGGAAAATCACAGGATGGGCATCAATAAATCCTTATAATACTAGGGCTGCCTATTATGGGGTAGGAGAACTTTCAATATATATACATAGGGAATTTAGAGGTAAAGGTATTGGTCAAAAACTATTACAGGTACTAGAAGACGAGGCAAGATTACAGGAATTTTATAAAATAGTACTCTTTACATTTCCTATTAATAACTTAGGTCAAGGTCTTTACAGAAAGTTAAATTATCGGGAGGTTGGTTTATTTAAAAAACAAGGGAGATTAAAAGGGAAATTTGTAGACGTAATGTTAATGGAAAAATTGTTATTTAATCAGGAATATTACTTATAAAAGGAGTGAATAAATATGTCTGAATTTAAAATTTTCTCCAACTGTTGTCAATCATCTTATGCTGTTGAAGAAAAAAGATTAATGGATTTAGATTTACCTATAGCTATCATTGGTGCTGGTCCTGTAGGTTTAGCTGCTGCAGCTCATTTGATTCAATATAAACAAAAAGTGATTATTTTAGAAGCTGGAACGGAAGTTGGAGCAAACATTCTTACCTGGAAACATATAAAATTATTCTCACAGTGGAAATATAACATCGATAAAGCAGCATCTTCTTTATTAGAGAAATATGAATGGGAAAAACCAAATTTAGAGGAAATACCCACTGGTAAAGAACTCGTGGATAATTACTTAATTCCTTTATCAAAGATTCCAGAAATACGAGAAGTAATTGCTTTAAATACAAAAGTCATTTCTATAGCTAAAAAAAATATCGATAAAATGAAGACAGCTAACAGAGAGAATGTTCCATTTGTTATTTATACAGAGCAGAAAGGCGCAATTAAAGCTATTGAAGCACGAGCTGTCATTGATGCTACTGGTACTTGGGGAAACCCTAATCCAGCAAACTCCAATGGGGTTTGGCTAAAATCCGAGGAAAGTCTAAGGGAAAAAGTCTTTTATGGATTACCTGATATCTTGGGAGAAAGTATCAACCGTTACAAAAATAAAAAAGTTGCAGTTGTAGGAAGTGGGCACTCTGCTATTAATGCTTTGCTCGAATTAGAGAAATTAAAGGAAGAGCATCCAGAAACAGAAATTATATGGATTATTCGGAAAGAATGTGTAGAGGATGCATATGGTGGAGAAGGAAAGGATGCATTAGAAGCAAGGGGATTATTAGGTAGCAGAATTCATGAAATGGTAGATAAAGGGACAGTCAAATTGCATACTTCTTTTAGAATTGAGCAATTGAGAGAGAATAATAACGCAACAATAACGATTAATGGAGAAGTAAATGGTGTAATAGCTGAAATTGAATCAATTGATGAAATCATCGTCAACACAGGAAATCGACCTAATTATTCTTTCCTAAATGAATTACGAACAAAAGTTGATTTTGCTACTGAAAGTGTAGCAGCCATTTCTGCCTTAATTGATCCTAATCTTCACAGCTGTGGAACAGTCCGTCCTCATGGTGAAAAAGAATTGAGACAACCGGAGAAGAACCTATATATAGTTGGATCTAAAAGCTATGGTAGGGCACCGACCTTTTTAATGGCAACGGGGTATGAACAGGTACGTTCAATAGCTGCATATATGACAGGGGATATAGAAGCTTCGGAAAAAGTAGAATTAGATTTACCTGAAACAGGGGTTTGTAGTGTAAATTTCGTAAATGCTAAAAGTGTTAATAGCTGTGATACAGACACTTGTTGCTCCTAATATCCGAATAAATATAAATATGAATAAATGAGCAAAAAGGGTAAATGTAATTAGTATTGACATTTCCCCTTTTCTTTTATTAATATATAAGCATATAATTATATGGTGAATTAACCTATGAAAGGTGGTAGTAATCATTATGAAAGAGGACAAATCTCAAGACTTAAAAGAGACTGCAATTGTGCTAAAACTTTTAGGGGATAAAACCAGATTATCCATGGTGAACATGTTAGCTGAACAAGAATGCTGTGTATGTGAATTTGTTGAAATTTTTCAAATGTCCCAACCTGCAATCAGTCAGCATCTTAGAAAGTTACGGGATATTGGGATTGTGAAAGAACAAAGAAAAGGGCAATGGGTAGTCTATTCTCTAAATACAGAAAGTGAATATTACTTACTGACAAAAGATATTTTAAAACATGTACCGAGTGAACGAGATAAGTTTGTTTGGCTAGAGAAAAATGGATTAAGAATTATATGTAATTAACGGAGGTTAACAACTTTGCTACATACTTTATTAGCTATAATTATCTTTTTAATAACACTGACATTAGTTATCTGGCAACCGAAAAATCTTTCAATTGGTTGGTCAGCATGTGGCGGGGCCATATTAGCTCTTTTAGTTGGTGTTGTTGATTTCAATGATGTCGTTGACGTAACGGGTATTGTATGGAATGCAACACTGGCATTTGTTGCTATCATTATTATTTCATTAATCTTAGATGAAATTGGTTTTTTTGAATGGGCGGCTTTACATATGGCAAGAGCGGCTGGTGGTAACGGTTTAAAAATGTTTGTTTACGTTGCTATTTTAGGGGCTATCGTTGCCGCACTATTTGCAAATGATGGCGCAGCATTAATTTTAACACCAATCGTTTTAGCAATGGTTAGGGCGTTAAAGTTAGATGAGAAAATGGTTTTTCCATTTATCATTGCAAGTGGTTTTATTGCCGATACTACATCTTTACCTTTAGTTGTAAGCAATTTGGTGAACATAGTTTCAGCTGATTTCTTTAATATAGGATTTGTAGAGTATGCATCCCGAATGATTGTGCCTAATATTTTTTCTTTATTAGCAAGTATCCTTGTGTTGTATTTATACTTCCGTAAAAGAATTCCAAAGGTTTATGATTTAAACCAATTAAAAGTACCAACAGATGCAATTAAAGATCTAAAAATGTTTCGTTTATCTTGGTTGATTTTAGCTGTATTGCTTGTTGGTTATTTCGTGAGCGAATTCCTGTCTATTCCAGTTTCACTTATCGCTGGTGTAATCGCTATTATTTTCCTTGTATTTGCAAGAAGAAGCTCAGCGGTGTCTATTAAGAAAGTAGTAAAGGGAGCTCCATGGGCAATTGTATTTTTCTCAATTGGGATGTATGTCGTAATTTATGGATTACGTAATGTTGGTTTAACTGACCTGCTTTCAAGTGTTATTCAAGCAGCTGCAGATCAAGGATTGTTTGTAGGAACTTTAGGTATGGGATTCATCGCGGCTATTATATCTTCCATTATGAATAATATGCCAACGGTACTTATTGATGCTTTAGCAATTGCAGATACAAATGCTACTGGAGTAATAAAAGAAGGGTTAATTTATGCGAATATTATTGGGTCTGATTTAGGTCCTAAGATTACGCCAATCGGTTCATTAGCAACTTTGTTATGGCTTCATGTTTTATCTCAAAAAGGTGTAAAAATATCATGGGGGACTTATTTTAAAACAGGTATTGTCTTAACTATTCCAACCCTTTTGATAACTCTAATCGGCTTATATCTGTGGCTTTCCATTCTTTCATAATTGAAAAGGGATAGTTAATTACACAAAGAATATTGATACTAATTTTGGAGGATTAATCATGAAAGTACTTATTATAGGATCTGTAGCAGCAGGAACATCTGTAGCGGCAAAAGCACGTAGGAACGATGAAAATGCTGAAATCACTCTATATAATGCGGACTACGACATTTCTTATTCAATATGCGGTATTCCTTATTTTCTAGGTGGAGAAGTAGATGAGTTGGAAACATTAACCCCGAGAAATGCAGCATGGTTTAAAAAGCGTTATAACGTAGATATCTTTACTCGTCACGAAGTAACTTCAATTGATGCAAAGATGGAGAAAGTTCAAGTTAAGAACTTAGATACAAATGAAATAAAAGAAGACACATACGATGTACTAATTTTTGCAACAGGAGCTTCTCCAATAACTCCTGACATTAATGGCGTAGATAGTGAGCATGTTTTCCAGGTACGTACGATACAAAATACAGCAGCAATTGACCAATATATAAAAACAAATCAACCAAAGAAAGCAACAATAATTGGTGCTGGATATATTGGTCTGGAAATGGCTGAACAACTTACTCACAGAGGCTTAGATGTCACAATAGTTCAACGCAGTAATCATGTAATGGCTCATCTTGATAAGGATATGGCTTCTCGTGTGGAAGAACATTTAGTGAAAAAAGGAGTAAACCTCATCTTAAATGATGAAGTAACTGCTATAAGTAAGAAGGAAGTACAAACTAAATCAGGAAAAGCTATTGAAACGGATATTGTTATATTAGCAACGGGAGTTCGTCCAAATACACAATTGGCTAAGGATATCGGAGTAGAAATTGGTGCTACTGGTGCTATTTCAGTTAACACTAAAATGCAAACTAACCTTCCTGATGTATACGCTGTTGGTGATGTTGCTGAAAGTTACTCTGTAATTACAGGAAAACCGATCTATCGTCCATTAGGAAGTACAGCTAATAAAATGGGAAGAATAGCTGGAGATGTAATAACAGGTGGCTCTTTAGAACATCGAGGTATTTTAGGCACAGGTATACTACGAGTATTTGATTTAGCTGTTGGTCAAACAGGTATGAATGAAGTGGAAGCTTTAGAAGAAGGCTATGATATTGAAATACTTCATAATATTAAACCAGCAAGAGCAGAGTACCTCGGCGGAAAAGAAATAGTCATTAAGGCAATTGCAGATAGAGAAACTGGCAGGGTTTTAGGTGTGCAAATAGTAGGGGAAGAAGGAGTCGATAAACGAATTGATGTCTTTGTAACAGCTCTTACGTTTAAGGCAAAAGCAGAAGACTTATTCCATCTTGATCTTGCCTACGCACCACCATTCAGTACAACAAAAGATCCAGTAATGTACACTGGAATGGCTTTGCAAAATGCTATTGAAAAGAAGAATAAGCTAATTACACCCAAGGAACTAACGGAGAGAATAGAAAAGGGAGAAGCCATTCAAGTTATTGATACACGGGCACCAAAACAATATAATGTATCAAAAGTGGCGACGGCAATAAATATACCACTAGGCCAATTGCGTGAGAAATGTAAAGAACTTGATCCCAATTTGCCGACAGTAACTTACTGTAATGGTGGTGTAACTGGGAATGCTGCACAAAATGTTATGCGTAACTTAGGGTTTAACGATATCTATAATCTTTCTGGTGGTAATAAGAATTATCAAAACTATATGAAGAACAATTAATCAATCAAAGATTCTAGGTTTACCTGGGGTCTTTTTTTTCGCTAAAAAGGGAAGAAGATTAGTTTAAGTACATTCCTTCACAAAATAAAAATAATCCCCTTTATTGGAGGATTATTTATAATATTTTAACCAATCATTATTTTTTCTTCAGCGTGTTTTTAAGCTGGTTTGTTTTTTTGCTTATGCAAATTCTATTCCTAGCTCCTTTTTTTACAAAAATAAGATCCCTTGTTAAGTTTGCTTAATTGATACTTTGACGTACTAATACTTAAAGAGTTGAATTTTGTATACTATCTAAAGAAGATTTATTTTTTTGACGTTTGATTTTTAATTATAATGAATAATTTGGTAACCCAATAAGCTATGTATGCAACTGCAATATCAATCAGAAAGAGGTATGTTAACTTCATTCCCTTATACATTATTAGCAATTCTACTTTCTTTGATAGGTAACCAAAAGCATAAGCAAATAAAGCAGAAAGTAATATTGTATAAAGATGGAAATTATTACCTTTATTAGAGCAATATTGATATAAAAGCATAAAACAGACAGGTAGTAAGACAGCTGTAACAGTAATACCCATAGGAAGAAAATGTGTAAATCCATGGGGATGAATTAAGTAATTGTTTTGAGATAATATGCTATCAATATTTGACCAAGTAACATGAACTATTAACCCGAAAAAACAGATTTCAAATAATCGTTTTCTATCTATTTTAAAATAAAGCATGGTTAAGGGAATTAAGATTGACAGGATATTAAACCAAAAATACCAAGTCTTCCAATTAGAATATTTCATCCAGTGATCCACACGTAGTTCACTAATTCTTTCTTTATAATCAAAAATTGATTGTAGAATATCTTGTTCGTTCAATCAAATCACTCCGTATAATAATCTTTAACTTGATAATTATATTTCCCAAAAAGAGTTCTTTTTATTTTTGTACAAGGTACATTATTTCTGAAAGAGTTCTTTAATTTCTATACCTGAAAAAATTGAACTGATATTAAGTAGTGTTTTAAAAAAAAGGGGGGCGTTGATCCAGTAAAGAAAATGCAATTTTTGCTCTCTCACAAACAGGGCAGCATTCCTGTAATAAATGAAAAAATAGCTTATGGGAGAAACATGGCAGGATAGTTTTTGTGAAAATATATTAGAGGTTCAATTCAAATGGATTTTGGAAAAACAAGACGAATATCTACGCTTTAATAACTATAAGGAATAATATATACAAACACTTCACTACTCGAAGTATTTCTTTTGTATTCCTAATACGATTTTTATCGCTTCTAGGTTCTCATTTTAGAAGCGATAGCCAAAAAGTATTTCTTTACTATTAGCATAATTATCTTTATTAAGGTTAATCTAAATCAAAAAGATAAGGTGATTATTGCATGAATGTTTTAAACCCTATGGATATTTTAAAACCATTAGAATTAAACCAGGTTAAAATAGATGAAACTAATTCTTTAACATCAGTTGAAATGGGTAAACTTTGGGCCACTTATATTGGTAACAGTATGACTTCTCAAATAATAAGCTATTTTCTACAACATTGTGAAGATGAATATATAAGAATGTTGTTAGAGAATGGTCAATCCTTGTCTAAGGATTTTATTCAAAGAATAGAAAAAATATTTAATGATGCAAATTTCCCTATACCATCTGGCTTTAATGATGAAGATGCAAGCTTAGGTGCTCCTCGTTTATACCAAGATGAATTTTATGTGCATTATTTAAAGTATGTAGCAAAGACAGGACTTAGTATATATGCTATTGCTGTTCCTATAATCATGAGAGAGGATATAAGAGAATTCTTTATTTTATTGTAATCAATGCACCAGTATCTTCTTAGGCCAGATCAAGATCAATAGTGTCCTAATGGGTAAAAAATTAATAATCAAACCACCATCTATTCCAACACCAAAGAACAATGACTTTATAAACAAACAAAGCTACTTAAAAGGTTTTATTGGAGATATTAGACCTTTACATGCATTAGAAATAACTCACTTATACGATAACATTGAAAATAATACAACAAGCCGAGCATTATTGTTGGGATTTTATCGTACGGTAAGAGAGGAAAAGGTTAAAGCATTGTTTAAAAGAGGTCTTGATATGACTGATAAATCGGTTAAGAAATATATGGAAAAATTTCATCGGGATAACTTGCCAACCCCGACCTTTCTAGATCATTTAGTGACAACTTCCAGCTTTCCCGCATTTTCAGATAAACTTATGTTATTTCATAAAGTCGACATGTTTACAATGAAAATTAGGGCTTTGGGCAATTCAATTGCGGTAAATGGGCGAAGAGATGTTGGATTGATGTATGGTAGAAGTCTCGTCAACCTTGGTATATTTGTAGACGATGGAGCTAATATCTTAATAGAAAATGGGTGGATGGAATCACCTCCGAAGGCAGATAATAGTATGTATTAATAGTAACTTATTTAGGATTCCTATTTATTTTATAGGTCAATTTGTAAATTCAATCGTCCTTCAGATTAGATTTGAAAGAAGTCAATTTATAATTAGTACAAAAGTAAGAGATATTGTAGCAATTATTTAAAGAAAAGAAGGTAGTGTTTAGTGTGTTTGATTATACAGTTCTTACAAATAAAAGCGTAAATTATACTATAACTAGGTTAGAGGGAAGCTTAAAAGAAGAAAATTTTGGTGTTTTGTGGATGTTTGATATTAAGGAAAAGCTTAAAGAGAAAGGGTTAGAATTTCAAAAAGAGTTCAAAGTTTTAGAAGTATGCAATCCAGATGAAGCACATAGGGTGCTAAACGGAAATGGAATGGCAGGATACTTTTTACCTTGTAAAATTGTTGTTTATGAAGATAATGGACAAACAAAGATAAAATGCCTAGGCCAACTGCACTGATAAGCCTTCTAAATGATAAGGACATGGAGTTATTTGCTAAAGTATAGAAGAGCGTTTAATTAGATGTATTGATAAATGTGTATCATTTTAAATGGAATTACTTCTTAACGCCATATATATCCTTTTTGACCGCTAAACTAATTGCGGTCTTTTTTATAAAATTCTTTATTGACAATATACCTATAGGGGTATATTATAAAGCTTGTAAGTGAAATTATTTCATTTGCTTATACTTTATCAATGAAAACCTGATATAAATTGCTGAAAATTAAAACACTAATATAAATGGCATCATTACATGATGATTTACTATAAAAGGGGAGGAAGAAAAATGGATTATAATGAACAAATAAAAAATAGAGTCAAACGTATAGAAGGACAGTTAAGAGGAATTTTGAAAATGATGGAAGAGAATAAAGATTGCAAGGAAGTAATTACACAATTATCTGCATCAAGAACTGGAATTGACCGAACAATAGGATTGATTGTTAGTTCAAATTTAATTGAATGTGTTCGGGAAGCTGATAAAAATGGTGAGAATACAGAGGAATTAGTAAAAGAAGCTGTAAACCTACTTGTAAAAAGCAGATAAGAAAGAGTTGACACCTTCTCTTTTTTTAATTATTATATATACCCATAGGGGTAGTGGTATTGGAAAGGATGATTACTAGTGAAATTCGACAAATTGTTAGATGCAAAAGGATTAGCATGTCCGATGCCAATTGTAAAAACAAAAAAGGCAATGACTGAACTTGAAACTGGTCAAATATTAGAAATTCATACAACAGATAAAGGGGCAATAAATGATTTTTCAGCCTGGTCTAAAACAGTAGGTCACGAATTATTGAGTCAAAAAGAAGAAAATGGTGTATTGAAGTTTTGGATTAAAAAAGGATAATTTTTTGCTTTTTATAATACCCATGCGGGTATGGGTTAAATTAATACTGGAGGTAACAATATGACTGAAAAGAAAAAAACAACCATTGTACTATTTAGTGGTGATTATGATAAAGCAATGGCTGCTTACATTATAGCTAATGGTGCTGCAGCTTATGATCATGAAGTAACTATTTTTCACACTTTTTGGGGTTTAAATGCTTTACGTAAGGACGAAGATATTGCAGTAAAAAAAGGGTTTATGGAAAGAATGTTTGGCAAGATGATGCCTAGAGGTGCTGATAAAATGGGGTTATCCAAAATGAACTTTGCTGGAATGGGTCCTAAGCTGATTAAGGATATTATGAAAAAGCATAACGCTATGCCTTTACCACAATTAATTGAAATGGCTCAAGAACAAGATGTAAAACTTGTAGCTTGTACCATGACAATGGATTTATTAGGACTAAAACAAGAAGAGTTATTAGGTAACATAGAATATGCAGGTGTTGCTGCTTATTTAGCGGATGCTGAGGATGGAAATGTTAATCTATTTATCTAACTAGATAAAAGTATAAGTTCTCTTGATTAAAGGAGGTTTTAATATGACATATTTAAATTATCTTGTCCTTGCATTGGTACTATTTTTCATAATAAGAAGGTTTTTACCAATAAAGGGAATTAACAATATTACCACTAATCAATTAAAAAAAGAAATAAATAATAAGAACAAACAATTTGTAGATGTTCGAACAAATGGAGAGTTTAAAGGAAACCATATTAAAGGTTTTAAAAATATACCACTCCATCAACTTGCTCAAATAGCAGAAAAGGAACTTTCAAAGGAAAAAGAAGTTATCGTAATTTGTCAAAGTGGAATGAGAAGTCAACGAGCAAGTAAAGTCTTAAAAAGGTTAGGTTTTAAAAACGTAACTAACGTCAAAGGCGGCATGGGTGCTTGGTTTTAAAATAAACAGAAGGAGAAGAACTAACTAATGAAACAAATGACTGTAAAAGAAGTAGAGGCTCTAATAAACGAAGGAAAGAAATTAAATATTATTGATGTGCGAGAGGTGGATGAAGTTGCCACTGGGAAAATACCAAGTGCTATAAATATCCCATTAGGTTTAGTTGAGTTTCGCATGCATGAATTAGATAAGACTATTGATTATATCATCGTTTGCCGTTCTGGTGCAAGAAGTGGTCGTGCCACACAATTCCTTGAAGATTATGGATTTAATGTGATTAATATGACTGGTGGAATGCTTGCTTGGGAAGGAAAAGTAGAATAAATTTTTTTAAAACTAATAATACCCTAACAGGTATAAGTGATGGAGGCTGAAAAATGGAGAACTTAAAAGCAAATACAATTTTAGATGCAAAAGGTTTAGCATGTCCGATGCCAATTGTTAAAACAAAAAAAGAAATGAAAAACTTAGAGGCAGGGCAAGTATTGGAAGTTCAAGCGACGGATAAAGGCTCTAAAGCAGACATGAAAGCGTGGGCTGAAAGCACTGGACATCAATATCTAGGAACAATAGAAGAAGGGGAAGTGCTGAAGCATTATTTGCGTAAATCTTCTAATGAAGAATCGAATGAAAAAAAACACCCAAATATTATTAGCAATGAAGAACTAGAAAAGAAAATAGATGTGGATAAGAACATTGTAGTTATTGATGTTAGAGAAAATGCAGAATTTGCTTTTAACCATATTCCTAACGCTATCTCTATCCCATTGGGAGAATTGGAAAACAAAATGAATGTTTTAAACAAAAATGATGAAATTTATATAGTTTGTCGAACAGGAAATCGTAGCGATCTTGCTGCGCAAAAGTTAACTGAAAATGGATTTAATAATGTAATTAATGTTGAACAAGGTATGAGTCAATGGAGTGGGAAAACAAGTAGTATAAATGATTAAAAAATGGGGGAATTAACGATGAACAAAAAAGTAGCAATTATTGCAAGTAATGGTGGATTATTTGATGCTTATAAGGTTTTTAACATTGCAACTGCGGCAGCAGCAACTGATCAAGAAGTATCTGTTTTCTTTACTTTTGAAGGGTTGAATTTGATTCATAAGGAAGCATATAAGCACTTAATCATGCCTGAAGGTAAAGAACAGCTTGCTGAAGGATTTATTAAAGCGAATGTACCTTCCATTCCAGAATTAGTGTCTATGGCAAAAGAAATGGGAGTTAATTTTATAGGCTGTCAAATGACAATGGATGTTATGGGATTAGAAAAAGAAAATTTTGTCGATGGAATGGAAGTAGGCGGAGCAGTAACATTTTTGGAATTTGCAAAGGATGCAGATGTAACTTTAACTTTTTAAAATTATATATTTTTTTAAATAAAATAATACCATAGGGGGTATAAAGATGACTGTTTACGTAATGACTTCAAAAGATGTGACGAAAAAAGTTTTGAATAAAGAAGAGTTGTTTATTCTTGATGTTCGTAATGAGAGTGATTTTAAAGATTGGAAGATTGAAGGAGAAAACATTGAATATTTAAATGTTCCTTATTTTGAATTACTTGATGGGGTGGATGAAATTATAGGTGAAATCTCCACTAAGAAAGAAGTACTAGTTGTTTGTGCAAAGGAAGGATCATCTGTAATGGTAGCAGAAATGCTTTCTGATGTTGGATTAAATGTTTTCTATTTACAGGGTGGAATGAAGGCATGGAGTGAGCATTTAGAACCAGTTAAGATTGGTGACTTGAATGATGGTGGTGAAATTTATCAATTTGTTCGAGTAGGTAAAGGATGTCTATCCTACATGGTGTTATCAGAAGGAGAAGCAGTAGTAATCGATTCAACGCGTATGACGGATATCTATCTTGATTTTGCAGTAAGTAAGGGAGTGAAAATTAGACACGTATTTGATACGCACCTTCATGCAGACCATATTTCCGGAGGACGTACAATTGCTGAGAAAACTGGTGCTGTCTATTGGTTACCACCTAAGGATGCAACGGAAGTGACTTTTTCTTACCAGCCATTAGAAGATGGAAATGATGTAACAATTGGTAATACAACCATTAATATTGCAGCATTGTATTCACCTGGACATACGATTGGATCAACTTCATTTATTGTGGATGATAAATACTTGCTTTCAGGTGATATTTTGTTCATTGATTCTATCGGAAGGCCTGATCTTGCAGGTATGGCAGAAGACTGGGTCAGTGATTTAAGAGAGACATTGTATAAACGCTACAAAGAATTGTCTGGTGAACTAATTGTTCTACCAGCACACTTTATGATTATAGACGAGTTAAATGAGGATGGTAGCGTAGCAGAAAAACTTGGAAAATTGTTTACAAAAAACCATGGACTCAATATCGATAATGAAAACGAGTTTAGAAAATTAGTAACTGAAAACTTGCCGCCACAACCAAATGCATATCAAGAAATTCGTGAGACAAATATGGGGAAAATAAACCCGGAAATAGATAAACAACGTGAGATGGAAATTGGACCTAACCGTTGTGCCGTTCGTTAATTATAAAATAGGAGGAATAACAAATGAATTCAAATAAAGTATTAGATGCAAAAGGGTTAGCGTGCCCAATGCCGATTGTAAAGACAAAAAAAACAATGGGAGATATGGAAACAGGTGAAGTATTAGAAGTCCATACAACAGATAAAGGAGCGCTAAACGATTTAACAGCTTGGGCTAAATCAGGAGGACATGAATTAATAAAACATGAAGACGAAAATGGAGTATTAAAATTCTGGATTAAAAAGGGTTGAAAATAAAGGGGACCAAATAAGGTTCCCTTTTTCTAAAGAGGTGTAACAACATGGATATTACTATTATAGCTACAATTTTTGTAATTGGATTTGTTGGTTCTTTTATTTCTGGGATGTTAGGAATTGGTGGTGCTATCATCAACTATCCCATGTTGCTATATATACCAGTAATGTTAGGCGCAGGACATTTTACGGCCCATGAAGTTTCAGGGATTACTGCCATTCAAGTGTTTTTTGCAACACTCGGAGGTGTTTTAGCCTATCGTAAGGATGGATTTCTAAATAAAACGTTAATCATTTACATGGGAGTAAGCATATTAACTGGAAGCTTTATTGGGGGACTCAGTTCGACTCATATGCCGGAGAATGGAATAAATATTGTTTATGGAATCTTAGCTCTTATTGCCGTTATTATGATGTTTCTTCCTAAAAGAGGGGTTGAGGATATTCATTTTGATCAAATAAGGTTTAACAAATGGCTTGCATCCTTGTTTGCGTTCATAGTGGGTATTGGTGCAGGGATTGTAGGTGCAGGAGGAGCATTCCTTTTAGTACCTATTATGCTTGTAGTCCTAAAAATACCAACAAGAATGACCATTGCATCCTCGTTAGCCATTACATTGATTTCATCTATTGGGGCTGTTTCAGGCAAAATCGTAACAGGAAATATACCAATACTTCCTGCGGTTATTATGGTTGTGGCTAGCTTAATTGCTTCTCCTTTAGGTGCCAAATTGGGTAAAAAAATTAACATAAAAGTGTTACAAGGGACAATGGGTCTATTAATTTTAGCAACAGCAGTGAAGACATGGTTATCTATCTTATGAAAAATAAATTTGCATAAATTTAATGATTACTAACCATATAATAATCCAAGGAAATAAAATTAAAAAACTGCAGAATACTGCAGTTTTTTCTATATAATCGATGGTACAAAGAGAAGTTAGGATTTTAGTACGTCATAATAAATGTCACCTTATATGAAAGTTTTTTCAAAAAATGTATTTTTTAACTAATTTTAGTTGGAATAACAACTACACAAATACCCATTCTTAAATAGACAACCTACCCTTACCTGAACCATGCATAATATGAATTAAAAAATGGAGGTAAGTATATGTATCCTTCTGTAACAACTGGCCTAAATGGAGTAGTCTATCAGGGATATTCTCATGCTCATCACGGTCCTTGGGGGCAACCTTTACATTGCTCTGGTCCTTCCTGTCACGTTCATTTTGGTCAAAAAATGTATAACATACCACATCCACCAATGTCTCCAATTGGTTATTATCAATATCTTGGACCAATGGTTCCAGCAGCTCATAGACAAAACGACATTATTCCTTTAATTGAGAAATCTATAGATGGTGAGTTTTCTGCAATAGCGTGCTACCAACAACTAATTAATATGGCACCTAAAAGAGAACAAAAAGAAATAATCACTGAAATTAGGAAAGATGAAATGAGACATTTAAATACATTTTCTAAAATTTATAGTCAACTAACAGGCAGAAAATACAACCCGAAATTAACAGAGGAGTGTCCTAATAACTTTAAAGCTGGATTAGATTTTGCTTTTCATGATGAACAAAAGACAGTTGACCATTATTTAGAAATAAGTTCCAAAACAGATAATGAATATATAAGAGAGCAATATAAAAGAGCAGCCAGTGACGAACAAAACCATGCGGTATGGTTTCTATATTTTTTAAAATAAAATTCAAAGCTTATTAATGTAAAGTTAAAATGTTAGATTCTACTCTTTATCTATGGGTGAACTAATAAAATCATTATAACAATCAATATAAAGATTATCTTGTACAAGTAGAACGGCATAGAACACATCTTTTAAGTCTAGTTGACGTTTTTTAAGTTCTTCATCCAACCACTGTGTTGAAAGGTTATTTTGTAGCAAATTTTCTGTTATGACCTTTCCATCCATAATTAATTCTATTGGTAGTTTTTTTTCAGAAGCTATGTATAAGTGCATGTCCTGCATGGTAACATTTCGATACTATGGTTTTTTTAATACAGTTAAAGTACCTTTAGTCTCAACCAATGCATATAGCACTTCGTGTATATTAAAGACATCTTTCTCTCTTAATTGTTGATTTAAATAGTCAATTGTATAACGCATTTTTTTCATATTGTCCTCTAATATCTTACTATTTTGTATAACTATAGTAGGATCTCCTGATAGAAATTTTCTTAATTTACGATTTTTCATTGCTATCACCGCAGTTAGTATAGCTGTAAAAATGAAAATGAAAAAGGCGAGGAGCAAGTGGTGTATTTTAATATCTAAATTAAAAGCCAAGTTACCTGTAATCGCTCCAATAGAAATAGCAGATATAAAATCAAAAATTCTCATTTGAGAAATGGTTTGTTTGCCTAATAAATGGGAGCCAATTAATAGCATGATAAATGCACCTATAGATCGCAGGATAACCTCATATTGTTCCGCCATTGTTTCCTCCTAAGATAATTTCATATTTTGTATTTTTCACTATTAATTAGTTATTATTCTTCATGAATTATTGTCTAGAATAGAGTCGTTTATGTTAAATGTTAAGACACATAAGGAGGTAATTATGATGAATATATTGTCTTATACAAGACATATAGGAGTTGGCCATTTTGGGCATGTAGGCCCAATTGGACACATTGGTATAAGTGGTATTGGACATCATGGCTATGTAGGTCCTATTGCTCCTATAGGCTATGTTGGAACCCCATATTGGTTTGCTAAACCATATGGTTATGGTCTAGTAGCAATAATTTTTTGAAGCCTTTTATATCTTGTTAACTATAGAAGGAAAACTATTCGTTATTTTCAAAAAGGAAAGAGAAACTTCTGTATAGATGATTCTCTTCTAGTTACATAGCGATTTAGTGTAAAAACTTATTTGAAATTCATAGAAGGTGCTGTTCTAGCTTCACCCCAATCCTATTGTTTCTACTATAAGGTTAAGCTATTAAAATCCTCATAATAGAGAATACAACTAAGAATAAAAGGAAAGCTATAAATAAAGAAGGAAAAGG
This sequence comes from Niallia sp. Man26, assembly GCF_022049065.2. Lineage (NCBI taxonomy): Bacteria > Bacillati > Bacillota > Bacilli > Caryophanales > Bacillaceae > Niallia > Niallia sp. Man26. The sequence goes on along the minus strand of NZ_CP095745.1, from coordinate 64,408 downwards.
ATTCTTGTTACAGAAAGGAAAAGTAAAATGATAAATGAAATAATTTCACATCCTCATCCTATAGTTGTTCACTTTCCTATCGTCATAATTACTCTTGCAGCACTATACGATTTATTATTTGCAGCTTTTAAACATACACCATCTCGTAATGGAGATTGGCTATGGCTATTTGCTTTTATTAGTGCGTGGATAGCTATTGGAACTGGTCCTGGGCATGATGCTCAGGGTAATACTAATCTCTTTCAATATCATGATAAACTAGCGACCATTACTACTTGGCTAAGCTTGTTTGTTGCTTTATTTCGATTTTATTTTGTAATAAAGAAGAAAAATATGGGTAACCAGTGGCTAGTAATAGGAACTATATTATCTATGGTATGCGCAATTGGAATCCTTTCAGTAGGATATTTTGGAGGGAAGATGGTATACGACCAAGGAATTGGTGTGAAAATTGAAGGGGAATATGTAAACCCACCTAGAAGCTTTACGGATAATTAGAAATACTCAGGAAACGAATATTCAATTTTATACATAGATTTTTTATGGAGCTAAAGTTGTTTAAAATTAATTCTATTGAATTAGCGGTTAATTTTTATTGGTCTATATAATTAGAAGACCTAGGAGTTGGTTACTTTCAGGTACCTTTTAAATTAATGAAATTGCAAATCAAGGGTATGTCATGTCAGAAATCTCTCCTATAGACCTTTCTATAGGAGAGAGAGTCACCATTATGGAGTAGCTAAGTATAATTAACCTGCAGCAGGAGCAGCAGGAGTTGTTCTAGCTCCTAGTTCTTGATCTACGAGTAACAACGCAGAAGGATTATTCTGAACAAGATTAAGGCGATCAGTAATCGTTTTAGCTTGTGCTTCTTCATCAATCTGCTCTCTTAAAAAATCTTGAACAATTACAGCAGCTTGTGGGTCTACTTGATTAACATAATTAAAAGCTTTACGGTAAGAGTTTGTCACAAACTGTTCATGTTCTAATACCTTTTGAAAAGTCTCTAAGGGAGTACCGAAGTCACTTGGTGGAGCGGGAAGGTTAGTTAGCTGGACTGTACCATCACGATCAACAACAAAATCCACTAATTTAAGCATGTGAGTTCTTTCCTCATCTGATTGCAATCGTAACCAGGTTTACACTATAGTTTGTGCTCAAGGTGGAAAAAAACAAACGATTAGTGACCAACAATTGTTAGATCTTGCAAAAGCATTTAATGTAAAACCAAGAGCAGGAATACTAAATTTTACTGTGAAATTATAAATTAAATTTATTTATAATGAAAACAAAAGAATAGAGTATCGTTTTTTAAGACTCTTCCTTTTGTTTTCTTATAATGTTTGCAAGCGCTATAATACATGTTAAGTTTGGTAACTAAAGTGATTAAGAAATAGAGGTATTTTTAAAAATGTATTATTGCTAAAATACATTCATAAGCTTATAACTTTAAAAAGAATACAAGTATTTGTATTTGTAGAATTATTTTTTTGAAAAATGAAAACGCTTAAAAATGGTTTTTCTTACTAGTAAGGGAGTTCTTATCAGATGTGAATGAGGATAAAGATTTTAAGGAGGAGTTCCTATGGAGAAACATCAGTTAGCTACTGAAGTTATTCGCTTAATTGGTGGAAAAAATAATGTTAATAATGTCGTTCATTGTGTTACTCGACTAAGATTTACCTTGAAAGATAATGCAATTGCTGATACGGAAGCTATAAAAGATTTAGATGGAGTCCTAACAGTTGTCGTTAGTGGAGGACAGTACCAAGTTATCATTGGAAATAAAGTAAAAGAGGTATATAAAGAAGTAGGCAATATACTAGGAGATTCATTCTTATCAGAAGAAAGACAAGCGCAAGATCCTGTGAAAAAGAATGCATTTAACCGCTTAATTGATATTATCATAGGTATTATCACACCAATTATCGGTACAATGGCTGCGGGAGGTATTATTAAAGGATTATTAGGTGCAGCAACAGCACTAGATTTAATGGAAACTACAAATGGAACTTATATTCTTTTAAACGCTTTAGGGGATAGTATTTTTTACTTCTTACCAATTATTGTAGGATTTTCAGCAGGTCGTAAATTTAAAGGAAACCCATACATTCCAGCTGCAATTGGAGGAGCATTAGTATATCCAGCAATTGTTGCAGCATATCAAGCTGGTGAAGCTTTATCGTTCTTTAAGATTCCAGTTATATTAGCCAGCTATACATCATCCCTGTTTCCAGTTATTTTTGCAGCATGGTTAGCAGCTATAATAGAAAGATGGTTAGAACAAAGATTAGTTCCTTCAATTAAGTTAATATTTGTTCCATTGATTACTATATTTATTACAGGTACTGTTACTTTCTTAGCAGTTGGTCCTCTGCTAACAGAATTTAGCCAACTACTTGCTAGCGTTACAATGGGTATATATGATTTTGCACCAATTATTGCTGGGATACTCTTAGGCGGATTATGGCAAGTTATTGTTATTTTTGGTTTGCATTATGCCTTTATTCCAGTATTAATCAATAATATAACTACGTTAGGTTCAGACCCAGTGAATGCAATTTTAAATGTGACTATCTTTGCTCAAGCTGGTGCGGCATTGGGAGTTTTCTTAAAAACAAGAAATCAATCTTTAAAAGGAATATCAGGATCAGCGACTGTTTCTGCTCTCTTAGGGGTTACAGAGCCAGCTATTTATGGTGTATCCCTAGCATACAAAAGAGTGTTTGTAATGGCTGGAATTGCAGGTGCAATAGGTGGTGGTATAACCGCTGTAATGGGTGCTAAGATGTTTGGTTTTGGAGCAAGTGCACTATTTTCAGCTCCACTATTTATCAATCCAGAAGGTGTCGACTCTAGTTTTTACGCTTTTATCATAGCATCTTTAGTAGCTTTAATTGGAACGGCAATCTTAACGTATCTTTTCGGATTTAAAGATACTAATATTAAAAATAAAAATGCAAAGAAAGTTCAAACTAATAAAGTGGAAGATAAGGCTATTTATACTTCCATTCAAGGTACTATTATTCCGATTGGGGAAGTGAAAGATGAGGTATTTTCTAGTGGTTCTATGGGATCAGGTTTTGCCATTATCCCAGAAGACAAGAATGTTTATGCACCTTTTGATGGGAATGTTTTATCCGTTTTCAATACGAAGCATGCAATTGGTCTAATTTCGGACGATGGAGTAGAATTACTTATTCATATGGGAATTGATACGGTGGAACTGAAAGGTGCTCCATTCGATATTAAAATAAAAGAAAATGATCGAATTAAAAAAGGCCAGTTAATTGCAGAAGTAGATTGGGAATGGATTAAACGTGAAAATTATGACACAACCACACCTATTATTGTAACTAATACACAAGACTATGAATCTTTAGATTTAAAGTTTGATCAAAGTATAAATATGGAATCCGGGAAATTAGTTATGACAATTAATTAAACTTACAAGTAAAGATAAAGCCCTGTTGGTAGTACTAACAGGGCTTTATCTATTGCAAATTCCCTTTACGGAATTCACTGGGAGTTTGCTTGAAATAGGAAGTGAATTTTTTGTAAAAAAAACCAAGATTTTGGTAACCAACTTCATTTGCAATTTCGTTCACTGTTAATGATGTATTCGTTAATAGAATACAAGCCCTAGTCATACGTTGTATTTGAATTAATTCTTTAAATGTACGACCGGTAGATTTTTTTATAAAAGAGCTAAAATAGTTGGGATGAAAATTAAAGTAATTTGCTGTTGAAATAAGTGTGCAATCTTTATAATTGTCCTCTAAGTATTTAAGTATTTGTATTAAGTTATTTTCAGAAGAGCTTCCATGTAACATTGCTTGATTTCTTTGAAAAGTTCTAAGCATTTCACTAAATAAGATGACAATGTAGGATTCTATTATTTCTTTTGAGCAAATATCAGGTTCAAAGTATTCACACATTAGATTCTCAACTGTTTCTTTGAAAATAGATTCTATTCCAGTATGAAAGACGATAAAGCGGTTATGATCTTGTGTTTGAGAAATAGCATTGATAAGAAAATTCGATATGATACCAGTGCTACCTAATCTACTTAAAAAAGCAGTAGTGAAAAAGGATTTTAGCATAATAAAGTTAATGATTATATCATTCTCAGAAGTTTCTAAAACAGAGTGAGGTACATTTGTATCTAATATAGAAATATCCCCTTCTTGTAAAGTAAGAAGTTTACCATTAATAATTTGTTTACACTCACCTTTATAAACGTAAGTCATTTCAACATAATTATGGATATGTGTCGGTATAAGTGAATATCTTGAATGCTGTGTAATAGCAATTTGATGATTTAAATATTGGTTATTTATATTATATGGAAACTTAGTATTCTTTTGAGTCATTTCATATAAATCTTGGTCAAAATCAAAAAGCAAAACTTCTTCTCCGTTAGATCTTACTTTCTTGACCTTTTCGTAAATACTTAAACCAGAAGTGGGATTTTTCTTGTGACGCATTTCACTTTCAGATAATTGTATAAGTAATTTTCTTAACTCATCTCTAGTCATATTTACCTCCTCTTAGTAGATTATAGAAACTTAAGTTTGGTAAGTCAAATGGTTAAGTATTAAATCAAACAACAGTGTAAAATAGAAGAATAAACTTAATAAATTATAAGGACTGAATTCTTATGAGAAAATTAATAGAGGTATTAAATAATAATCAAGATAACTATATTTTGCCTTTTCTATGGTTGCATGGAGAAGAAGAAACGATATTAAGAGAACAAATTGAAAAAATCCATGATACAGGTATTCGAGCAATATGTGTTGAATCAAGACCACATCCTGAGTTTGTTGGGGAGAAATGGTGGAGAGATATGGATATTATAATGGATGAAGCAAGAAAACGAAATATGAAGGTTTGGGTTTTAGACGATGCTCATTTCCCGACAGGTTCTGCTAATGGCAAGATTGTAAAGAATTATCCGGATAAAATGAAACAGTATCTAAAAGTTCATTCGTTAGATTTTGTTGGTCCACTGCAAGATGCATCCACACTTGTAAAATGGGGAAGTCCAGGTAACAAGTTATCGTTAGATGGAATTATGCATGCAGTTCCTGATGAAGTGATTGCCGTTATAGCAGCAAAGAGAACTGGAGATAATAGCATTGATTCACAAACTTTGGTGAATTTAAGTTCACAAGTCCAAGACGGTGTTTTATATTGGGATATTCCTGAAGGAGATTGGCGAGTTTTTGTTCTACTCAAAACAATTTATGGTGGAGAAAAACATACGGAAGGATACTTAAATCCATTAGTACCAGAGGCTGTACAGGTTTTAATTGAAGAAGTGTATGAGCCACATTTTAAGAGGTATAAAGATGATTTTGGGGAAGCGTTCGCAGGATTCTTTTCCGACGAACCGAGATTTGGAAATATGCATGGATCTGATGGATCTATTGGTAGATATGAAATGGTATTTCCATGGAGAGAAGGTCTTGATAAGGAGTTTACAGACGAGGAATTCTTACAACTAACCTTACTTACTCCAATTGAGGCAGAAGGTGTTGAACATCAAATTCGATATAAATATATGGATTTAGTAAGCCGATTGTATGGTGAAGTTTTTACCGGAACACTTGGGACTTGGTGCCGTAATCATGGTATTGAATATATAGGTCATCTTATTGAAGATAATAATTCTCATGCAAGATTAGGTTATGGCACTGGTCATTATTTCAGAGGTTTATGGGAACAAGATATGGCTGGACTAGATGTAGTTTTAAATCAAATTATGCCTGGTATGGACAAAGGAACATTCAAATCAATGACAGCCAAAGGTTGGGATGGGGAATTTTTTCATTACGGAATGACGAAAATGGGTGCATCTTTAGGACATTTGGATCCAAAGAAGCATAACAGAACAATGTGCGAAGTTTACGGTGCATATGGATGGTCAGAGGGTATTAAATTAATGAAATGGATTACGGATCACATGTTAGTAAGAGGGGTAACTCATTTTGTTCCTCATGCATTTACAGCTAAAGCTTTTCCAGATCCAGATTGTCCACCTCATTTCTATGCAGATGGCTATAATCCACAATATCGCTTTATGCATATTTTATTTAATTATTTAAATAGAGTAAGTCATTTATTAAATGATGGAAAGCATATAGCTAGTACGGGGTTACTTTATCACGCAGAAGCAGAATGGCTTGGAGATTATATGCTTTTTCAAAAGCCTGCACGTGAATTAATGCAGAATCAAATCGATTTTGATGTAATTTCTATCGATTTAATATGTGAAGCAGTTATTGAAAGCAGCCAATACTCTATTAATGGTGAGTATTTTAAAGCTATTGTGATTCCTTATGCAGAATCATTACCTCAAAAGTTAATAGACAAATTAATGGAATTTAAGTTAGCAGGTATTAAGGTATTCATTATTGACGCATTACCAAGTAGAAATGAATTTGGAGCAGAATTTAAAGAGAATGAGTTTAATGACATAGAAATTGTCTCTCTAAAAAATCTGGCAAAAACATTATTTAGTAATGAAATTTATGATATTAAAACAAGTGAAAAACAACCATATTTGCGTTCTTATCACTATCAACATGTAGATTCAAACGTGTATATGTTATTTAATGAAGATCCTTATAAGAAAATTGAAACAAACATCACGCTTTCAACTGATAAATCTGTTGTAGCTTATAATGGATTTTCGAACCAGATAGAAGCAGTTAAACAAACATTAATAGATGGAAAAAGAGTAGTCTCAATAGCTTTAGAAGCATATCAATCTATTATTCTAATAGAAAGTGAAGAACTAGTTCCACCTGCACTTGAATACAGTACGAATAAAACTATTTCAGGTAATTGGAAAGTCTCTTTTACTTCTTCTAAAAACTATCCTGAATTTGATTCTGTTGTTGACTTACCAGAATTACAGGATATTGCAAAATTAAAAGAGTACGAAACCTTTGCTGGCACCATTCGATATGAAATTAACTTCCAGTTAGATGAAAATTGTCCAGAAGATTTTGCATTGAATTTGGGAAGAGTTTATGAAGTGGCAGAAGTTTGGGTAAATGATCAGTATATTGGTTCAAGTATTGCTCCTCCATACGTATTCAGTTTATCTAAAGAATTAGTAAAGGGTGAGAATAACCTTATAATTGAAGTAACCAATAATTTAGGGAGACAACAACAGGATTATTTATCACAGTATATGGTTTTAGAACCAGTTGGTTTATTAGGACCAATACATTTATTAAAAAATGAGAGATAGTTCATTATATGATTTGTAAACTGATTGATGTGAATGGTATATAGAAATAATCAATAAATTTATACTTTACCAAAGAATTAGGATTATGAAATAACGCAATAATTTCGAATGATAAATAAGGAGATTTAAAATTGAATTTTAACAATAAAGTTATTATTGTTACTGGAGCACCAAGTATGGTTTTATATAATTGATCTAAGTGCTGTAATGAGTATTAATAAGATAGCAAATCTTGAAGCAGCAATTCATAATGTAGGAGTTAACACTGTTAATCCAGGTGAAAATGATGCTGTTACAAAGAAACGATATGGGGAACCTGAAGAAGTAGCTAGTGTCATAGCATTTGTATTATCTGATGGATCTTCTTACATTACTTCATCTTCCTATACTATTGATGGTGGTTTCTTAAGGCTTTACAATAATAAATGTTTAAAAATTAAGCGAAAAAGGAGTCGAAATATTTCGACTCCTTTTTCGCTTGAATAATTTCTTGTTATTATTAACGATAATAATTTCAGTTGAAAATGCGTCTAATAACTTGGTATATAAGGGGTTAGACGCAATTTTTGTTAATTTCAATTTCATTCTAAGAAGGATTAACGCTTATTTAGGGGGTAACGAACCGAATAATTGTATCCGCAAACCTATATCATATCTTTTTTATTTGATTAATTTCGTAAAGATGGTGGTTATTGATTAAGATAGGAATAATTTGTTTTTTATGGTACTTTATAAACGAGACGTTGTTTAGCTACGGTAAGATTTTTTGAAATAAATTATAAGGAGTGAAACAAATGAAAACAAGTATCAATGAAGAATCTATTTTTTATCAAAGTGGAGATCACATTATTGTAGATGACAGAAAAATAAATATTGTTACTAAATTTGATGAACCCCTAATAGTTGTTTTAGATAATGTTTTAAGCGATCAAGAATGCAATAAATTAATTGAATTTTCTAAAGATAATTTAAAACGCTCTAAGATTAGTTCTTCTGGAGAAGGAGAAGTGAATGATATTAGAACAAGTAGTAGTATGTTTTTCCAAGGAAACGAAAACGATATTCTTGAAAAATTAGAAAAAAGAATTTCCGCTATAATGTGTATTCCTATTGAACATGCTGAAGGTATCCAAATTCTTAAATATACACCTGGTCAAGAATATAAAGCACATTTTGATTTTTTCAATTCTGCTAGTAAAGCTGCTAAAAACAATAGAATTAGCACACTCGTTATTTATTTGAATGATGTGGAAGAAGGTGGAGAAACCTATTTCCCAAAATTAAATCTGTCCATATCCCCTAAAAAAGGAAGCGCTGTATATTTTGAGTATTTTTATAATAATGAAGATAAATGAGTTAACTTTACACGGTGGAGCTCCTGTTATCAAAGGAGAAAAATGGGTAGCTACTCAATGGATGCGAAAACAAAAAATCAGATAAAGCAACTATAATTATAGTTTACATTAAAATAAGAATTAGTGAATAGTAGGAAGAAGTAGATTATTACTATAAGGTTTTCCATGGACAGATGAAGTACGAAATTTGCTAATTCGTCTTGGGCAATTAAATTTAGTGTTGGATAAATTTGTCCGTAACTAATTTTTCAAAAATGATTTTACTCTGATCAATGAACTGTTTTACCGCAAAAGTTGATATGTTCCTCTATCAATTTTATTATCATTAAATTCTTCACCGGCACCTGTACCAAATATGCCATTAATAATTTCACAATGATAAAAATACTGTAAACCTAAATTCATATTTTGCAATGCATTTATTGAGCTTCACTTCTAGCCCTAATACCTCAATTGTTTCTCTTTTTGTACCTATGGTTTGATATTGAAAAGATGTTATCTATTGATATAAGACCTAAAGAAGTAGCTTTAAAGGTGGTTGAATTATTTGAGTAAATTAGAATTTTGGTTCCCCCGTATAGAAAAAAATTCAATAAGGAATAAGGTGGGAAAGATTGTTAAAGATTTTATTAACGTCAAATGGGTTTTACACAAGTGAAATAAAGCAACAATTTTTCCAGCTTATTGCTTATGAAGTAGTGCGTAAAAAGGCAACAGTTATTACTACTGCATCCCCGCAAAAACAAAACAATAAATTTGCTATTAAGGCCAGAGAGAATTTGTTAGGAAAGGGTTTAAAATTATAAGTCTGCGTTAAATTTTTTATTAACGCTTAATAATTTCAATTGAAAATGCGTCTAATTCCTTGGTATATAAGGGGTTAGACGTGGATTGTCAACATTAAATCAAACAGCTTTTTTAAGGGACGATTGTTTGTAGTCAATGGGGCTTACATAACCTAGTGTTCCATGGATTCGAAGCTTGTTATACCAGTTAACATAGTCACTGAATTCTAGCGTTAAATATTCTAAACTATCAAATTTCATTTGGCTAATAAACTCTGTTTTAATGATTTTAAATGTAGCTTCCGCTACAGCGTTATCATATGGACAGCCTTTCATGCTTAAAGAGCGACCAATCTGGAAGGCCGCTAACGTTTGGTCGATGAGCTGGTTTTTAAACTCGCTACCACGGTCGGTGTGGAACAGCTGGATATCCCGCAGATCACCTTGAATAGAAGAAAAAGCTCGTGCGACAAGGCTCGCATCTTTGTTGGTTCCTGTACTGAAACCAATGATTTCTCGATTAAAAAGATCGACAAAGATACATACGTAATGCCATTTATTTTTGACTTTAACGTATGTTAAATCACTGACCACTACTTTTTTTACTTCTGTCTGCTGAAACTTACGTTTCAATTCGTTTGCCTGAGCCGACTCATTACAGGGAGTTTTCTGTGGCTTGAACTGTGCTACTGTATAGGAGGAAACTAGCCCTTGCTCCTCCATGATACGGCCAATTCGTCTTCTAGAAACTGTAAATCCACGCTTGTAAAGCTCGACTTTAATCTTACGCGTGCCATAGGTGTTGCGATTTTGTTTAAAAATTTCTATAACAGTGCCTGTTACGTCGTCTTCTGACTGACGTTCTTTGGCCTCATAATAAATAATACGTACTACGTGAGATTTGTAGGACGCTGCACATTGCTGATACCGAGTATTTGTCTTTATTTTGCTTAATGACATTTACTTTCGTCCCATTATCAGCGCGGCTTGCTTTAAAATGTCGTTCTCCATTCTTAGCTGTTTTAGTTGCTTGCGGAGTTCTAAAAGTTCCTGTTGCTCAGAAGAACGATTGTCTTTTTCTTTAAAGGAACCGGAGGTTTCATCCTGGTTGATCCACCGGTCAAGAGATGACGGAGTCAGATCATATTCATCAATAATGGCTCGTTTCGTTTTTCCATTCTGGTATAGCTGCACCATTTGCTTTTTAAACTCAGGCGTGAAAGTACGGCGTTCTCGTTTTGTCATAGTGGGTTCTCCTCATCTGTTTTAGATCAAGTGTACGTGACCTTAATTTTTCTGTCCAGATAAGTGTAGACGCTCCAGACGCTTTTTTGTTATATTCAATTTCAATCTAAGAAGGATTAACGCTTGTTTTAGGAGTTAACGCTTATTTACTGCGTGAAACCTGTATAATTTATAGATAAGTGTAGGGTGAGGGAGTATTACAAATAAATGTGAGGCACTTTTTTATGTTACTAACAGGGTAGCATTCCTTTAATAAATGAAATGGAAGAAACGGGGCACTATGCTAAAATGAAGGAACTTCTAGTTATGGTGAGGGGGTTAAGTGATAGATAAACATTTTCTTAATAAAAAATGCGAAGGAACTAATTGTCAGTTAAGAGGTAGCCGCCCCTTAAAGAATTGGAAGAGGACAGAAATGAATTGGTATTGTGAAGAACACTTTCATGAATATGCTGCATTAAGAAAACAAAAGTTAAGTGCTTTTATTGAAAAAAATAGAGATCCTGAACAGAGGAAAAATCTTAGTGAAGAAGAATTAAGATTATACAAACATTACACGGAAGAAAATTCTTAATGCCAATTATATAATTGGCATTTTATTTGTACTATGAGTGTCATAACTTAATGTTACTGGGGATGTCTTGTGGTACTAAATGGGCAGCATTCCAATAAATGGAGAGAAACTTTCTTATGTCACAGCAGGGTGGGTTAACGCAAAAAGGTCAAAATTATTATGTTAAAGTGTTATATATTCTGGACTGAGATATATTGTGAAGGTTATCTAATTTGAAATTTTCATTGTAAATATTAAAAGTGGTAATGCAATCTGTGTTTTAGAGATTAACGGGGAAAAGCTTGAATTTCATCCTACTTTTCATTTAGATGCTCTCGGTGACTTTGTTTCATATTTAGCGTCAATACATCCATTATGTAAATTAAGTTGGAAAGAGGGGGCTTTTCATAAAATCACTGGAGGTATCGAGTGGCATACTGGTCCTTTTTTATTGCGTTGGGAATTCAAGCGTGATTTTGAAGAGTTAGAAATACTCATTACAGAAGTTCAAAGTCCTATTCCAGGTATAAAAACGGAATCCCAATTGGCCTAAAATGGTATTAAAGACGAAAGCAACTCCTGACCATAATGAAGGGGCTTTTACAGAATATGATTTTTACTATATAAAGTTAACAAGAGAAGAAGCTAAGATACTTTAATGCTAACCTTAGTAATAACTTTGAAGTGCTGTTGCATTTCTATCTAAACAAGGATATGAAAGAATAAAAAAACACATTGCTACGATGCAATGTGTTGATTCCAACTAAAGAAAGAAGGTATTCGTAACAATCCTTATGAAGCACCATACTTATTCCAATGTACATGGAATAAGTATGGTGCTTCAAGAAAGTAGTAGAAATTATAATTAATTATTTAGTAATATATAAAGAAGGTATATAAAGAAGGTCTACTATTAAAACAATTGCTTTTATTTGTGAGTTTTGAATTTAGAAACGGTATTGTTTAACTCTTCAGCTAAGTTTGCCAAAGCTTGTGATGTCGCCGCAGTTTGTTCACTTGCTGCTGCAGCTTCTTCACTTGTACCTGCAATACTTTCAACTGCTTTCATAACTTCAGATGACTGAGCAGATTGTTGCTCACTTGCAGATGCAATACTTTCAATTGCTTTCATTACATCAGAAGATTGTGCAGATTGCTGTGCACTCGCTGTAGCAATTTCCAAAGTTTTATCATGTGCTCGAGAAACCATATCTATGATTTGAGTAAATGCTTCGCCAGTACGATAAGTTGCATTTACCCCTTCGGCTACCGCAATTACACTAAGAGCTGTGCTATCCTGAATACCTTTTATTATTTCAGTAATTTCTTTTGTAGCATTACTTGACTGTTCTGCTAGTTTCCGAACTTCATCTGCTACTACTGCGAAACCGTTTCCTTGTTCACCTGCTCTGGCTGCTTCAATAGCTGCATTCAAATCTAACAGGTTACCCTTTGGAAAAATTGCTAGGTGGGTGCTCATTTGATTTAATAGATCCTAAAGACAAACAAAGTGTAATTAATGGATTTAAAGAAATAATAGAAGCTAAAAAAACAGCAAAGATGGAAGCTCATTTTTTGACAGCCAGTGGATATTCTATATTATTTGAAGGTGTTGGTACTCCGGTACTAGGGAAGAATGGAGCACCAGAACACTTTATTGTGGTTGGAAGAGATATTTCCGAAAAAGTATAAAGAAAAACAACATTCAAAAACGGAGACACTTTTTATGTCAAGTTGCAGCAGAACAACAATGAAGTGAAAAATACTTTAATTGAGTGGCTTATTAAAAAATTAGTAGGGAATTCATGTGAATGGCGTCCCTACTAAATTTATAGCTAAAAAAAGACTTTAGTAAAACAATAATAAAGGCTCACTAATCACTTATTTAAACAGTTAAGCTGCCACAAACGCTGTGCCGAGTCTGGATCTGTGGCCCAAGGAAGTACTCCTGGCATTTCCTGTGGTGTAGATACTGCTTTGGCAATGTTAACATCTAAACAGTAAACCCCACCTTTATCTTTAAGATTTGGACTTTTTCATCAATCCAGTTCTTAGATCCATTCTTATACAATTCTTTTAATCTAGTGGATAAAACATCTTTACTAGTTATTAAGATATCTTCTGATGAAGGATACTCTTGAAGAATAATTAATGAAACTAGAGAATATAAGTCACCAAAGACTCCCCTATATTCAGGGAATACTTAATCTAGAATCGCTTGGAATTGTAACTTTGTTTGTACATACATATCGGTTATATTTGAGTGCTGCCTTGTGAGATTACGTTGATTTAAGGTTCTTATTCCTCGTTTTTTATAAGGCTCTAATTCCTCTTTATAGAAAAGTTCATATAGACGATAGGCATCCACTGCAACTGTTTTTACTTTACGTAAGCTAGAGCTTTTTTTAATAAACAGTGATGCTCATCTAAATACTGAACAACTCGTTTATGATAATGTCCTGTAGATTCTAATACAACCGGAGGTTGTTGACCGGTTAACTCCTTGATTTCATTAAGAAAATCTAGTAACTTCCCTAATCCTTCTAAATCATGCTTATTATTAAAATTTTCACCAATAAGGTCTTCCTTTTTTTAAGAACCCTTGAACTTCACTTTCTCCTTTTGAAACATCCAGACCTACGACTGGATTCATACTAAATCTCCTCCTATATTTGCATATTTGCCGGTAACCCCTAATCCTTCTTATAGTGTCATAGCTTCGCTTGTTATACGAGATCATTGTCCCAACCAGCCTCAAACATGTTTTCTATAAGTAGGGGGCGATTTAGCGTTCTTTTCCATTATCTTAATTATTGTTTTTGAAGGGAAAACAGAATCTCTGATTCCTTTATACGCTGTTGGTGTATTCATACTTTTTACCTTATCTCAAACAGGAATGGTACTAAAATGGTTACGAGAAAAGCCGGAAGGTTTGCAAGGAAAACTTATAATAATTACCTTAGGAGCAATTATTTGTCTAATAGTGACAATGATGTTTTTCCTGACAAAATTTTCACAAGTATGGCCAGTATCAGCGTTTGTTCCAATTTCGTGTTCTTATTTTATAAGATTAAGCAACATAATGATTCTGTAGGAGAACAACTGCGAATAAGTGATATGACTGAAGTGGAAGAAATATCAGGTAATGTTATAGTAGTACCTGTTGCAGGGTTGCAGGCATTACTCGAGTTGTGAACAATTCACTTGCATATGCAAAATCTTTAAACCCTGATAAATTAATTGCTGTTTATGTTGCGTTTAGCCGTGAGGATGAGAAGAGATTCGAAGAGAAGTGGAATGAATGGCAACCGGATGTCATCATGTTACCTTACATTCCCAATATCGGAGTATTATCCAACCAATAACTAAGTTTATTGATACGGTGGAACATAAGGCGGGAGAGTCGGATTACTGGGTCACAGTAGTAATCCCACAGTTTGTCTTAAGAAAAGGTTGGCATAATATTCTTCATAACCAGTCTAGTTTATTAATAAGAACTTTTCTACTTTATAAAAGAAACGTTATTATTTCTACAGTTCCTTATCACTTTAAAGAGTAGGAAAGAGGAAAAATATACCATTGGTATCTTTTTTTCTGTTTAATAGGATATTATATTCCAATTTCTAAATAATATTACGTACTCTAAGGAGTTATAGGTATGAAGTTGTTAAAGGGATTGTCATGTCTATTTCTGATTATTTTTTTGTCGGGATGTTGGAATCGTAGAGAATTAGGAGAAGTTTCTATAGTTACAGGTATGGCTGTAGATAAAGGAGAGTCTTTTAAGTATAAGTTAACTATTGAAACTACAGAAGCTAGAGAAATGAGTTACCAAATAGCATCCGGTTTAGCCCCATCAACTGTTACTTCTTTAGAAGGTAATAATATTGGGGAACTCACTTCTAAATTTAATATTGTGAATGCTACTCATCCTATTTATTCACATACAAGAGTGTAAATTGTTAGTGAGGAAATAGTAAAGGATGGATTATTAGAGTTCATGGATTTTTTGATCGAAACAGAGAAATAAGAGATGATTTTGCTATCGTAATTGCAAGAGCAGGAAAAGCTGAGGATATTCTTAAGGTAACTAATTTGTATAAAAAAAGTGCTTCGCTTAAATTACTTACTCAGTTAATTACTATGCAAAAGGACTGGGGAGGAGCTCCTGATATTAAGTTGAATGATTATACTCGAATCTCTAATTCAGAAGGACAAGCTCCAGTACTACCTGCAGTACAACTAGTTGGTGATCCTAAAAAAGGTAACTCCAAGCTCTTATTATTAATTAATTAATAATTAGTAATCCATTCAATCAAGTGATCATAGTCGCTTGAAAATCTTATGTTTTTTTTATTATTAGATTGGTTGAGGTGGTCTAAAATATCCCCTTCATCTAATAAAAATGCAATTGCAATGGTATTTTCTAATATGACATTAGAGAAAAACTTGTCTTTCCACAATTTTTGAACTGCGAAGTGTTCGGGTGTATATCCTTTTCTATTTACTAATAATTTAAATTTTTTGCCTTGGTTAATAAACACATTACATTTTTGCTCAAAAGAATCAAACCACATACTTACATCTGCAATGGAGATATATCCTGTTAAATTAGTAATAATCATATCTTTCGAAATGGATGTACACGTATTATTCACATTCAACTAAAGAACAACTCCTTTTTTAGTATTATAAACCGAATATGGTTAAGGGCATAGGTTATTGCGCACAGTTTGTAACTATTGTGCACTACTATCAGAAATTTGGCGGGTAAAGGAATAACATAAATAATCGGGGGCACTAGGCCAAGAAGGATTATTGCTTTAACTTTAAGGAAGCTGAAAAACTCCGTAAAACATCTACACATTCATAAAGTACAATACTCCAATAATAAATATAAATATAACCATTATATATGAGCTTGAGATGGTAGGCTTTAATTTTCACATTTGGCAGATGAGGAGGAATTTATTATGGGAACTGTTTATTCATCAATACTTCCAAAACACGAAGAATTTATAAGGAAACAACGAATTTTTTTCGTTGGATCAGCACCTCTAACAGCGGACGGTCATGTTAACATTTCACTAAAAGGTTATGATGTATTAAGAATCTTTTCCTCAATGAGGTAGCTTATTTAGATTTAACTGGCAGTGGAAATGAAACAAGTGCACATTTAAAAGAAAACGGCAGAATTACGTTTATGTTCTTAGCTTTTGACGGACCTCCTATGATTTTAAGGCTTTATGGTAGCGGTAATGTGATATTACCTGGCACACCAGAATGGACTGATATGGCGAAACATTTTGACATACTTCCTGGTGCTCGACAAATAATTCATGCAAAGATTGAAACAGTAAAAACATCATGTGGATTTAGTGTACCGTTCTACTCATATGATGGTGAACGAGATACTCTTCAAAAATGGACTAACAACAAAAGTGAACAAGACTTAGAGGAATATCGTAAAAAGAAAAATTCTATAAGTATGGATGGGATAGTTACACCGATTGGAGAAAGTTTAGCTAACTTTAATAATTTAAAATAACCGTGCCGTCTAAGGGGGATTTCCTCTTATGTAGAACGTCAGGAGCAGCATTCCTGTAATATGTAAAAATAGCTTATGGAAGAAAACTGGCAGGTTGGTGGGAATTTTCTAACTTGCTCCATAAACGTCCCATATTGCTGTAAAACACAACTATGGTTTCATTAACCAAGGAGGAAGATAAATGAAACAAAATATGTACGACAATCCAAATTTTTTCAAAATCTATAAAACCTTGCGTGAAAGTGAAATCACTGCTAACGACTTTATAGAGCAGCCAGCGATCAAATCATTAATTCCGTGTTTGAAAGGAAAAGCAGTCTTAGACTTGGGTTGCGGTGATGGTCATTTTTCGAAATACTGTATAGAAAACGGGGCGAAGAATGTAATAGGTGTAGACATCTCAAAGAATATGATTGAACGAGCTAAAAAAATATACCAAGCTAATAACATTGAATTCATGTGTTTACCTATGGAGGATTTGGGATTGACCAATCAAAAATTCGATCTTATCATTAGTTCTCTCTCTATACATTACGTTGAAGATTACCCATCATTGATTCAAAAAATTAATGGTCTGTTAAATAACAGTGGGGAATTTATCTTTTCAACCCTACATCCGATAGCAACAGCTCGAAAGGGAACCGATCACTGGATTAAGAATGAAGATGGTCATACATTACACTGGGCAATAGATAATTATCAAGAAGTAGGAATCAGAAAACATGACTGGTTTGGTGAATATAGTGTGGTTATTTATCACAGAACCATTTCTACCTTAGTAAATACTTTGATTGAACACGGGTTTTCGTTGGATATGATGATAGAACCTGAATCAACTTTGACAGGAATAGTGAAAATGCCGGAATTAATAAATGAAAAGCGTAGACCATCTTTTATTATTATTAAGTCAAGAAAACAAAATAATATCTATTAACATTTATCACAAATGGGCGCTTTTCTTGAATAAGAAGCGTCTTATTTGTCCCTACGATGTTTAACTAAATTTTGTTGAATTGTGAATGTTTTTACTTAAACTAACGGGGGCTTTAACGCAATAAGAGGGGATTAAATATTATCATCTAATCACCCTAAGAGTTTGGGGAATCGCCTCGATTGTATCCTGTAATGTCTCATTACCAAAGCAAGTACATTGTACAAATAGAGGCATGAATAGATAGTTTAAGGGTAACTTAAAAAGGCAATTGTTAATCACCAAATTCATTATTATGTTAGTATTAGGATATAGATATAGAATCATTGACCAAGTGTGCGCTATATTTACATAAACGCTAAATATCCTTAACAAAATGTCTAAACCCTTGGAATATATGGGATTAGACGTTTTTTTTAATATATCATAATTTCAATATAAGAAGGATTAACGCTTACCTTTGCAGTTAACGCTCATTATTGTCATAAAAACTACGTATTTAAGAAATCAGATATTAAGGAGGAAGTAAAATTAAAAACATAGGAGATTAAGTGGAAAATATAAACTTGACCATTCCATTAAAAAAGGAGTCTCTTTTTCTGAGGTGACTATGCTAAGTTTTACCAAAACATTAAGATAGGACATACAGGAATTCGTACTTTATTTTAAATGGACTTTTATAAGTCTTTTTTTTCCTAATTATATTTAAGTCCTACTATAGGAGGCTTTTCCTGTGGAATAGTTTCCTATATATCTTCCCTCCGAAAAAATGTATTATAAACGCTGTAATGCAATACTAATTCATCTGGAATCAACGCGGAGGGTTAACCATGATTGAAATGAAAGTAGACAATAAACCAGTGCTAGTTACTTTATATGATATGGATAAAAACTATATAAAAAATAACTTAATAAAAGAGAAACCATTTAAGATTCCTACAGGAAAGGGCTACACTATAATAGAAAGCGACTATTTAAGTGATTTAATCATAGAGGTTCAATCTAAGGATGAAATCAGACAATTAGTTGACATGATTAGAGCAATAAAAAAACGGAATATGCCAGTTAGACCCTTATTTCAAACAATAGCAATTGGGTTAGTTTATAAAGAGGCTATCTAACTAGTGGAATTATAAAGGAGGTTGAATAAATCTAATAACTTATAGATAATAACTTTGTATGTATGGCATGGAATCGACAGTATCGGTCTCATGCCTTTTCCAATATACTATGCAGTTAAATTAAATTTCAAAAATGTAGAAATGATGTGTTAAGTCTACCTCATATGCATATCCTAACAAGTAATGAGCAGGTGGATTATCGTTGAGGTGGAAACATGACATTAGCCTATACAATATCACGGTATGACGAATTTGAAAAAAAGCTTCCAACTATTGAAGATTATCTCAAAATACATGTATATGGAAATCAAGTGAAAATTTTATACGCATTATTGGAGGCAGTGAATAATGCATTAGAACATGGAATCCAAACAGTGAAAGACGGGAGCATTACTCTTACCATAAAGAGAGTAGATAGAGAACTTTATGTTGAGGTGCTGCATAACGGAAAAGGTTTTGATTATGAAGCCAAACTAAGTCTGATTGGAAATCCCGATGTATTTTTTGTAGGACACAAGTCTAGTATACGTGGCAGAGGAATTGCTATTATGCAAAAGCTTGCTGACAAACTTGTCTATTCAGAAGGTGGAAAAAAGCTAACCCTCCTCTTTTGGTTAGAACAAGTTTACTAAAAATATTAAGAAAGTGTGACACAAATGAAGGTTATAAAAAAAGCTCATATCGACATACTTGAAATGAACGAAGATATTACAATAAAGAACAGCGAACACTTCAGACTAATGATGGGTAAGTTCCTTACTGAATCCACCTCATTTTTTATCCTCGATTTAAGTCGTGTTTCCTATTTGAACAGTTCAGGACTCGGCGTAATTGCAGATGGAGCTATGAAGGCTAGTAAGAATGGGAAAGAACTAGTTGTAGCAGGTATTAATCCACCAATGAATGAGATTTTTGAAATAGTTAAATTCAACACTTTTATGGAGCTATTTTCTTCATTGGAATTAGCTGAAGGCTATTTTGAACAAAAGTTCACATTATAGTTATTCATTCAGTTGTCTTAAAATTTTCTAAGGGAATTTAAATGCTTCGAAGGAAAGGGAAGTGCAATGAAGCAAATCAATAAATATTCAGGAAGTAAGTGGATAGTTTTCCTTTTAGCTTTATATGTAATCTTGGAGCTGATTATCTTCCTTATAGATTATAGATTGTTTGAAGAACATCAAACATTAAGAGTCTTTTTGCATCTACCAATAGGTTTACTTATCATATGGCTATATTGGAAAGAAAGGAAAGAAACCATACGAAAAAGAGAGCTTTTATTCGACTTGGAACAAGTAACATTAAGGCATTTTACCTTATTTAATAACAATTTGTATCTAGCAATTGTCGTTAATAACGAGGGTATTATAACTGATGTTAACGAGAGAGTAACAGACGTACTAGGAGAAGAGTTGATTGGTTCACATTTTAAGGATTTACTTTTCCATCAAGAAACTTCCAAATCATTAGAAAATTTCGAGGATGTTCTCAAAGGAAAAATGGTTGATAGTACAGATATTATAAAAGATAAGCAGGAAAACCCAGTATATGTTGAATATAAAAGCGTTCCCTTAATTATACAAGGGAAAATAGATGGTGCATGTGTTATAGCAAAGGATATAACGGAAAAGAGAAAAATGGAAGAAGAGATTAATAAGGATCTTGAAATAGCTGCGATTTTGCAGAAAAGTGTGCTTTGTAAGCCACTTATAACTGATGAGGTTCAAATAGATGGACAATATATTCCCGCGCATAATATCGGTGGAGATATGTATGTCTGGTATAAAATTAATAAACATCAATATGGTGTGTTAATTATGGATGTGATGGGGCATGGTGTATCCGCTGCACTTGTTTCTATGAGTATCCGCGCATTGTTAGAAGGATTAATTGTTAGAGTAAAAGAGCCAGTTCTTGTCATGGAGACACTAAATACTCACATGCATAAATTATTTAATGACCATATGAACCCCTTGCAGTTTTTTACGGCTTTATATGCTGTTGTTGATACAGAGGCAATGTACTTAACATATATTAATGCTGGCCATCCTCCAGGGCTATTAATTCAGAATGGGAATGCTGAGCTTCTTAATTCAAATTGTGTCCCATTAGGAATACTCGAAGAAATACAGCCAGAAACTGAGAGGATTCCCTTAGAAAACTCAACAAAGTTACTTTTATTTACAGATGGACTTTTAGAAAGTATAGGAGCAGGTATGTCTGATGCTGTTAATCATTTAAAGGAAACCGCACTTACTAACATAGAATTAAATTCAAAAAGCCTGCTAGAGATATTTCTTACTGATGCTGACACAAGCAAACAAGATGATATTTCGTTTGTAAAGATGAACATTAACAAGTAATTCACAATTATGGCTTTACAAAGGTATAAAACAATATGATTTGGGATGATTAAATTGAATGTAAATAAATTAAACAATGACTCAATAACAGCACTAATTGAGACATATGCCAGCTCTATACGCTTGCCAATCCATCTTGTTAATAGTAAGGGAAGTTATGCCGTACGAGATACAGATATATCACTACTCTTTAAAGAACAATCAACAAATCTTCTCGACGTGCTAAATATTGCTCTCCAAATAAAAAAATCAGTGGTAGTGACACCAACAGATGAAAATATTGCTTGTTATAAGTATATCATTTCACCACTTTTCCAATATAGTGAAGAGTCGTATACCATTATTGCTGGGCCTTTTGTGGAAGGTGTATGTGGAAATAATTATGTGTCTACAGCTTTAAAAAAGGGAGTACAAGTGCTTAACGAAACAGAAAGAGATAGTGCCATATCAAAGGTAAATGATTTACATTATGCCTTAATGTTTGTCAAAAGTCTACGACAGGAGGTGGCTTCGAAGGATCAATTGTTAACACTCTATAAGAAACATCTTGCCCATACTGACAAATCTACTTTAAAAGAAATATTAGATTATGCAGTAAAAGAGGGCTTTGTGGACTTTATTGGATTTGCAAAAAAAGAGGAAAATGCAGTTTATAAAATCGAAAGTGTTAACGGTAAGGCAAAACAAATGGAGGGGAAAAGCTTCTTTATTGGGGAGGGTTTATTAGGACATGCTGCTGCAACTGAGAAGGTGTTTTATTGTGAAATTACTAAAAATCCACCGAAAGCAGGTTTTTTTCATCAGTTTGATTTATATCCTCAGCATGTTTTTGGTTTTCCAATTTATCAGTCTGGCCAAGTACTAGGTATAGTATTTGGTGGCTTACTAACAAATAAATCTATTAGTAAGGAATTGACAGAACACTTACAAGCATTCGTTCAATCAGCAGTTCAGAGAGAATATTTAATCCATCAAATAAAGCTTGCTGACAAGCAAAAAGCTATACATGAAGCTTTTTTAGATTTAATTGATATGATTGTAATTACGACTGATCCCATCAATGTACTGTTCAGTGTTATGAACGTGTGCCATAAATGGAGCAAAGAGTGCTTAACAATTTTCACAGCAAGAAATAGTGGTAACGTATACAAAAGAGGAAAAGATTTTCATGCAGCAGAATTAGAGCATCGTAGATGTTCCGAACTACTCTTCCAAACTGGTCAACTAATTGCAGCACAATCTTCCCAACCAGGGCTAATTCATAAGCCGATAACCTTAAATAAGCAAGTCATAGGCCTATTTACCCTTCATATCAAGGAAGAGGATTTCATAGAACATCATAGACTGGAGGAAGAACTTAATCTGTTAAGTGAAGTATTAGCTGTAAGCTTTGGTTCGAAAAGGATTATTGACTTAAACATATCACAAGAGCCAATTGACTTACTTTTTGAGAGCTTAAAGGAACTAAGGCCAGAGGAGTACAATCTTACTTGCAAAGCTATAGACCTATTGAAAGGGTTTCAGACTAACCTTGGATGGCAAGAATCTACAATTCATGAACTACTAGAGACATGTAAAGTGGTTCCATACAGCCTAGACTTCCTTCATGAAAAAGTGAGCACTGACCGCCTGAGACTTCTCGGTGAATATCATCGTATACTAAACGGGGAAGCAAAAAGAGGCTTTCTTTCAGCAGAAGCTCAGCTATTAGTATTAGCCTTTTCTCATCTTAAAGGGACAACTTACTCCTTTAACAAATTCGACAAACAATTAGTCGAACAATTTCTTGAATATATCATTAATCAAGAGTCACAAAGCCGTACAGCCATGGAAGAGATAGAGACAACAATTGGTATGTCAGAAATTGAAAACTTGAAAGACGTAAAAAGCGTTATTGCTAAACTGCCATTAACAAGTAGAGAAAAGGATGTACTTTATTTGATTCTTGAAGGGTTAAATAATCAGGAGGTTGCTAATTTACTGTATATCAGCGCCCATACTGTCAAAAACCATCTGACAAATATTTTCCGAAAACTAGATGTAACAGACAGAGTACAAGCAATGGCAAAAATATACCGGATAAAGTATGAACAATAATAAACCCTACTACTTCTTTTACAGAAGAACAAATTTTAGATGAAGTTGTATTTCAGTTATATACGCGTATTGGTGTCTGTATAGATGTACATCCACACAATCTAAGTGGTTATTTGGATGCTTGGAAACTTTGGAGGGAGTATCTTCCTAACAAGTGAATTATGAACAATCTTAGCTGCCAAGTGCTAGGTTTTTTATTTATAGTTAATAAAATGGGGGCATATCGTATTAAATGAAGAGAACCTTTATTGTTTCACAAACAGGGCAGCATTCTTGTAATAAATGAACACTAGCTTAAGTAAGAAAAATGGCAGCACTCCTGTAATAAGTGAAAATGCGATTTGAAAGAAAAAAGACCTCTTGATAAGATAAATGTGTCCTCAGCTGGCCAGCTAAAAGGGACAAAATATCTAGTCGGAGGTCTCACTATGAATTATAACCAAAATCATAAAATAGCTCAAATCACACCTAAAACCTTAGTAATAGGTATTGATATTGCCAAACATCATCATGTAGCTAGAGCACAGGATTATCGTGGAAAAGAGATTGGATCTACTTGCTTTTTTGATAATACCCAAGAAGGATTTAAGACATTATTGATTGGATTAATCAAAAAGAGTCATACAAAATGGGATCTGTCATTACTGGGATGGAGCCTACAGGTCATTATAAACAATTAATACACGAATATATAAGTCTGCGTTAAATTCTCATTTAATGAGAAGAAACTATATAGTAATCTTAGAAATGATTTTATAGATATATAATTTTTTGATCCAGTAAAAAATAATTTTACGCCTCCAATTTATTTAATCTAATATAATATTAAATGCAATTAGGATTTTTAAGACAACTTACTATTATATTACTTGCAGAAGTAAATATTAAATAAACTATTATACTCACATGAAAATTTATAGTTTTATTAATAAATGGTGGTTTAAATGGGAGTCTGAGAAACGCACTATGAAGAATTTAATGAGTGATTCATCATGTAAACTATTTTAATTTCGTCTGAGAGAATACATTTTTTAAGTAAAAACCCCCGAAAAAGCAATAGTATCAAGGGTTTAAGGGGTTTTTACTCACTGAAAAATCTTGAGACATCCTTATTTCTCATGGCTTTTTGCTTCTGTTCATTGCTAACATGAGTATAAATTTGCGTAGTATTCAAATTTGTATGTCCCATAAGTTGTTGTATAGTTACTAAGTCGGTTCCATCACGAACCATACCTGTTCCAAAGGTGTGCCGTAATTTATGAGCTGTTAGTTTCTTTTGCTCCAAGTACTGATATCCAGGTTGCTGCTTTAAGAAATCAAAAGCATTCTCTGTTACTTCTTGTATTCTCCTTCTAGAAATTCTAACACCTCTTTTGGACAGGAAGAAAGCATTGGAATGATTAGGTTTGGGTATTGGGCGATATATTCGTTCATAATCCAATAACATTTCATATAAAAGAACAGGAAGGGGAATGTATCGTGCTTTGTTTCCTTTTCCAGTTACTTCAATGCCTGGATCTTCTTGATTTCTAATAATGTCTGAGATGTTAAGATTATGTACTTCTACCACACGCAATCCAGCGAGTCCCATCAACATTAGCATACATTTATTACGTATATAGTAGTCGCTTGCGGGCATACCCGAAAAAAGTAACGCCAATTCTTCTGAACTAAGATAAGTGGGAATCCGTCCTTTTTCCTGCTTTGCCATGTCTACTTCTTTAGCAGGGTTATAAGCAAGAATTTCTGATTTCATTAATGATTTATATAGAGTTCGTAGAGTCATCAGTCGTCGATTACGGCTTGACTTTGATGCGTTTCGGTGATGCTTACGTAAAAATCCCGCAATATCTTGTTTACTGATTGTGTCCAATCCAACTATTTGTGATTTATACTCATAGAGATACATTAAGAATAACTTGGTGTCGTAAACATAGTTAATGATTGTAAAGGGAGAGTAACCCAAATCCTCCAGGTACACTCGAAAAATGTCCAGTTCTTCTTCATAGTAAGTAAGTATGTCTTGCTCTAATTCAAACTGATGTTCATCTATCGGCTTCAGGACACATCCAACTCCTCTTCTAAAGACTACTAAATCCAAGAACATATATTCTATTATACTACAAACACTATCTAATCGCACATAATTTGAATTATGTGCGATTAGATGGTAATAAAAGGGTGTTAAAATATTTTTTTTATTCTCTCCTTCGCCTTGGACTACTATGAAAGTTGAGGCACTGGTGCTTTATTTTAACCACAATACCAGCTTGTTCTAAGATAATAAAAAGCTTATAAGGGATTGTTTACCTTCTCCTAATACACTTTACAATTGTATGGCACTGGTCTATTATAAAAAAAATCATTATTAGCAATAGTCATTACATAGGAGACTTGGAACAAGGAAGGTATTAAAACACGTTTGTGGAAGTGCTCAGTTTTAACTTGCTTATAATGTAGGAACTATTACTTAGAAATAGTGTCTAAGTATTTTCCAAAAGATAATATTATTGTTCAAATTAAATTTTATGTTGTAAAATTTTAGTAGATTCATAAAGTGAGGAGAGCATCATGAATACCACTGCAAATCAATCAGAATATCTGTTATTTACCACCCATAATAAGTATATCAATTATTTTATATGTACCAAACAAAACTATGACCGATTGGTCCAAGACATTAATCACTTTTATCCTAGAAATACATTTGAAGTCTTAGGGAAGCAATTGTTAATAACTGTACTGCTGCCTTCCAAAAAAATCAGTTTATTTACTCTATTCCAAATCATCAGGTTGGGATTGTATATCAAAGAAACTATACCGGACGAATGGCAACAAATAAAGTAGAAAATGGTAAAACCAAAAGAGGTCTGTTTGACTTTAAAATCAAAGTGGATAGTTCTACCAATAAAACACATTATCAAATACTAAATGATTTACTTGCTTTTTCATCCTTGCCAAACTGTGTTAATGTTTGGACAGGTGCCTGCTCTCCACAAAGTTTAACAACAAATGTGGATGAACGTTTTGTACTAGAAGAACTGATATTGATGATGTTTGAACAGGAAATCAATTGGGGAGATGAAGACTATCAAGCTTATTCTGCCTTTTCCATGAGCAAATTTGCCAAGCCTAGAGATGTGCTAATGGGCTTTATCAATATTGTTTTTACCAATAGAACTGTCGATGCAATTCCTAATTGGCAGTTTGGTAACAAATCGACACCTGACTTCGGAGGCGCATACGGCAAGTATGATACTACGTTAAAGAATACATATTTCAAGCCGTATAGAAGTCATGGTGGAGGCTTGATGCAAGGAACAATGAAAGAACTATTTGGCCGAACGTCTCTACTTTTTTTGAACAATCCAATATATAAGTGATTTTTTGTTCTGCTGATAGAACTAGAATATGTAAAACCAATGATTTATAATACAAGAAAAAAGGAACAAAGCGGAAACGAAAGTTCTAGAGGTAGTGTTGGTTAAAGTAAGAGATACTTGCCTAAAGTAGAAATGGTAGAAATTATTGGTGAATCAATCACATTTAATTCACTATATTAAGGTATTATCACCTCCAATTTTAACTCCCATTTTAAAAGGTGTTAATTATAAAATAAATCATCACCCTTTATAACTAGTATACCTAAGGAATTTAGTATATATATTAAGGCTTGCCAATGCAGGTGTAGAGCCAAAATCTCACCTTTATTCTATTACTCACAACGAACAAACAATAAAAATCGAACTAATAAATTGATGTTGTAAGAAGCTTCCTATTTTAAAAAAGGAAAGCTTCTTTTTTACGATATCCTTAATTGAATGATGGTTATGATTATAGACACATTACAAAAGTGTCAAGGCCGATTAAAAATTCCTCAAAATCGCCGGTTTAAAATTCCTCAAAAGGACATTTTAGTCCTTCTGTTTTTGCGTGCTCATGTGCTTCTCTTTTAGTCTGTAACTATACCTTTCAAGTTAAAGATACGAGAGTGATGCAAAAGGTGTTCTGACATCGCTGTAGCATTATCGGAACTCCAACCATTTCTCTCCATTCTCCAAGCCTATATGGATATAAAGATGTAGAGCCACGGTCATATCTCCTTGATATTACTTGGAACAAATAGTGTACCTTTGCGTATCAAGGTTTAGATAACCAATTTTGTCGATAATTAAAACCTAAGTTTAATAAAGGAAACTATTTTCTTTTCCTGCTGTTCTGATTTTCTTAACTGGGATACTAGCTCGCTCATTGTAATAAAATGAGTTTTCATCCTTTTTGAGATTGCTTCCATACTAATAGCTACTGCAAGATGTCTTCCCGATACTAGGAGGACCTAAAAAGATTAAATTTTCTTTGTTATCGAGGAAGGAAAGATTCATTGATTCTCTAATTCTTCTTTCTTCCATATCCACTTGGGCTATTAAATCAAATTGATCTATCGTTTTACGGTCAGGAAACCTGGCAAACTTCAGCAGGGTTTTATTTATTCTTCCCTGTTCTTCAGCTATTTCCAGCTCTAGAAGGCTGAATAAAACATGTGAATATGATACATTATCTTTAGATGCTTGTTAGGCCAGTTCGGATTATCGTTCCACAATAACGGGCAAGTTTAATTTTTAGCTCTACCCTTTATCTCTCTTTTCATGATGATTCACCTCTAGTGAACTCATCATAGACGGACAAGGGACGTGTATCTATTTCCAAGGAAACAGGCTGTGGGACGCCAACCATGAAAGTCTGTTTCCTTGTTATTTTACGGAGAAGGGAAAAATTTTTTTCCGACGCTGTAGCTTACTAATTTCATCTCCCTGATAAAATACCCTAATTAAACCCTCCAGAAATTCTTTTACCAATATTTCTTTTTCAGCATAATTAGAGGATAGAATCCAACTTTCTCCCTTATAGGAAAAGCTTCCGTCCCAATGCATTCCTAAAGATTTTTTAGATGGAGATTTTCCTCTGTCCATTTTTCTTGTAGAGAATAGTGTTTGTTTCATTTCTCTTTCGATTACCAACGGTATTCAGCCATCTCATTACATCTCATTAAAAGATGGTTCAATTCTTCCACGCTAATAAACTTTATTCCCACACAAATGATTAATAATGTACTGAATAGCGAATAATCTTTCCACTTTTCCCATTGTTTAGTCTCGGTATGGGCGACGGGACTTTGGATTAAATCCATAGTAAGAGACGGATTATGCGAATCTCTTATTCCATTTAATGACCCCTTAATTAGTCTATCATTGACAGTCCTCATATTATCAAACAAGATAGTAGAAGGTATCCCACCCAAGATAACTCCATTACAATGTATTATACTTTTTTGGGGATAATCCCCAATTCAAGCGATGAATAGTTCTTTTCTGATATGATTTGTGTATAAAGATTGGTGAGATTATGAACAAAATCATTTAAACTAAGCAGGAGTGGGTAAAATGGCAATAATGTACGACTTAACAAAAGTTAATCAATCTGAAATTGATATTGATAAGGAATCTTATCTAGGAAATGTTGATGTCAGATATTCTTTAACAATTCCATTTTTGAACAGAAGAGAGGGATTGTCAGTTGGGATTATATTAATGAACCCTTCTGGTGCTAACGAAGATAAATCAGATGGAACCGTAAATAAGATAATTAATTTTTTCTATGACTATCAAATAGATCGACATCAAATTAAAGATATTAGTATTTGTAATGTATTACCGGTCTATGCCATTAATACCTCCACGGCTTTAATGAATATTAAATTTTTAAAGGAAGCGAATGTCCTAGATAGAGTTCAAAAATTAAATGAAGATAAGCTGGCGATAGCCATGAAAAATAAAGGGCTAATAGTATTAGGTTGGGGGAAACCAGAAGTTAAAACCATTCCCAACCTACTTTATTACAAAGAAGTTCTACGTATTGTTGAATTACTTTCAATATTACACAAAGATAATTTATATGTTTTTGATATTAAAAATGCTATTAGCACTTTTACCGAGCATGGAGATCCACGTCATGCTGGACGTTCTGCTACTTTAAAAGACTTAATAAAGATAAGCGTTTCTGAGTTATTTGGTCTAGGCTAGTTAAACCAGAAATTTCAAACCAATTAATTAATTGGAAAGAGTAAGATATATAAAAAGATTTGATGAACTCAATAAGGAGGGTATTTTTTAGCAGTCCGGAATAGCAAATCAATAGTAAAAAATTGGTTTTACGGAATTTTTAATAAAGTAGATTAATTACGGGTTTTACAGGCACGATTCCTAGTTATTAATTTTTAGTTGCAAAAAAGGGAAATCATATAAGCATTTCCTGTTAGATATTTAAACAATAAATGATGCAGGGATTTTAAAATAAGTGTAGAATATTTACTATAAGATTATCTATAGATAGTGGGGAAATATTTTGATAAATCTAACTATATCCTATCAAAATTTGGATGACAATAAGTTAGTTAATTTAGCTCAAAAGAATGATGCGTATGCCTTTGAACATCTTCTCGATAATTATTGTGGAATGATAAGCTATATATCTAAAGCTTACTATATTAAGGGAACTGAAAAGGAAGATGTGTATCAAGAAGCTTTAATTGGCTTTTATAAGGCTATTCGTGACTATAAATTTGAATTAAATACAAAATTTAGTTCCTTCGCAAACATTTGTATAAGAAGGCAAATAATAACTGCATTAAAAACTGCTACGAGAAACAAACATTTATCCCACTTAACTTCAGTATCAATTGATAAACCTATTAATAGTCAAAACATGCAACAAACAAACTTTTTTTTGTATGACATTATTCCAAACGACAAAGTTGTATCACCTGAGTTTGAATTGCTATATGGTGAGGAAAAACTAGAATTTAAAGAAACTGTTAGAGTAATATTAAGTGAACTAGAATTAAAAGTGCTAGAATTGTATTCTGAGGGTTTAACCTATGTTGAGATAGCGAAAAAGGTTGGGAGAAATACAAAAAGTGTAGATGCCTCACTTAATCGAGCTAAAAGAAAATTGAGGGATTATTATCACTACCAAAATAAAACTTTAGATATGCTGATTATATAGACAAAGTCGTTTCCTGTATTATGGGATTGGCTTTGTCATTTTTATGTTGTTTCCATTTACATTATTCTATTAGGCATAAAGTGTTTGAACCACCTGTCTATTATAAGTATCCAATTTGGGATTTTCATAAGAAAATATGATAATTGCATTTTGACAAATATCAGGTAAAATGTTAATGGATTATTGCTACTAATACTTTTTGAAAAAATAAGCTTTTGAATTATTTAACATTATACGCAGCATCCCCCAATGTACTGTGTAGCCAGAGATGGCACCGTTTTTAAGCAATTATTCATTCTAATCTTACATTATCTGTAACACTAGAAGATTTAATAATCTTTGCTATAATAGTATCATTATTAGCTAATTAAAGGACTGAAATTCAAATGTCAAAAAAATATTTATTATCTATCACAGAAATTGAAGATAGAGTTAAAACAATAATTAAAAATTTAAATGAAGAGACTTTTATTGAAGAGTTTTTAGGACTTTTTGATATTCCCAAAACAAGTATCACACGTGCAAAATCAAGTGAAGGAGATTTTTTAATACGAAATAAGGTTCTTTATCGTAAAGTTCAAAACAATCCAATACTAGCTATTGACAAAATCGAGCAAAAAATTGTATCTCAAAATCAAAAGCCTCGCTATATTATCACTACTGATTTTGAAATGCTTTATGCAAAAGATACAAAAACAAATGATTCACTTGCTATTCACTTTGAAGATTTGCCAACTTATTCAGAGTTTTTTCTTGCATGGAATGGGATTGAGAAAGTTGATTACCTAAAAGAAAACCCGGCAGATATTAAAGCTGCTGAACGTTTTACAAAACTTTATGATGAATTGGTTAAAATTAATCCAGAGCTTGCAAAAAAGGAAGCTGACGGCAAGCCCTTTAACCTTTTTCTAATTCGTTCACTTTTCTTATACTTTTGTGAAGATACAGAAATTATCACTAAGGGCTCATTTACTAATGTCCTTAAAACAAGAACTAAAACCAATGGAAGCAATCTAAATTCAATCATCAAAGAATTATTCTCAATTTTAGATGTACCTGAAAACCAAAGACAAGATGTGCCTGAATGGTTAAAAAAGTTTCCTTACGTTAATGGTAAACTCTTCAAAGAACCACATCATGAATTAAATTTCAGCACTTTAACCCGAAAACTACTTATCGAAGCAGGTGAATTGCTTAACTGGAATGAAATCAATCCCGATATTTTGGGAGCCATGATTCAAACTGTTGCAAATAAAGAAGAACGTCAAGTATCAGGCATGCACTACACAAGCGTGTCAAATATCATGAAAGTGATTAAGCCGCTTTTTTTGGATAACCTCCGAACTGAATATCAACGTTTATCAGACCTAGCGGATGATTATCTTGAGCGTGAGATTACTGAGGAACATCGTCGCAAGCAACAACGTAGTATTATCAATCAATTTGAAAACTTGCTTGAGCGCATGAGCAAAATCAAATTCTTAGACCCGGCCTGTGGATCAGGTAATTTTTTAATTATTGCTTATAAGGAAATCCGTCGACTTGAAATTGACTGTCTTATTAAAATTAGAGAAGTACGAAAATCACTGGATGAGAAAGATGTTTATCAAGGCAGTCTTCTTAAACAATCCAAAATTAAACTTAATCAATTTTCAGGAATAGAACTTGATGACTTTGCTCACGAAGTTGCAAGACTCTCTCTATATATTGCCGAGCACCAGATGAATCTCGAGATGACTGCAGCTCTTGCTGACTATCAGCCACGGATTCTTCCATTACAAGAGTCAGGTAATATCGTACATGCCAATGCCTTGCGTGTGGATTGGAATGAAGTTGTGATTCATGAATCTAATGACGAAATCTATATAATGGGTAATCCACCTTATATTGCTGCGAAAGGTACGAATCACAGAACAGAGTCTCAAACTCAAGATTTATTGTTTGCTATTTATCCGAATAACTTTAGAATAGTTGATTATATTTTTGGTTGGTTCTTTAAAGCTTCAAAATTAATCCAAAATAAAACGGCAAAATATGCCTTTGTAACTACAAACTCGCTATTTCAAGGAATTCAAGCAATAAAGGTGCAAGAACATATTCTTACCAATCTTGAAATTTCTTTTGCTTATCCTACAATAAAATGGAACAATAATGCTAAAAATAATGCTGGAGTAATAGTCTCAATTGTAGGGATTTCAAATATTGATAGCAATATGAAAAAACTATACACGGATGATGACTTTAAGGAAGTTGATTCAATAAATGCTTATTTAGGAACTGGGGAAGGAATAAGAGTCTCAAAATCACGAGAATTAAATCCAAGTTTACCTTATCAGATGGAATTAGGAAGCGCTGGTTATGAAGGAAATAATTTAATTTTTTCAAAATCTGAGTATGAGAATATTATAGCTGACTATCCAAATTCAGCATTTTTATTCAAAAAATTTCTAAATGCAAAGGACTTAGTAAATGATAACTATTCATATGTAGTATGGATAAATGACAACCAGCTTGAAGAGGCAGAAAAAATACCTGAATTAACTCGTAGATTTGAATTAGTAAAGAAATTTCGTCAAGAAGCAGGTACAACTGCAAAATCTTCAGTATCAACCTATTGGAAATTTTCACAAATTAGATACAAAAATTTACCTGCAATCGTAATTCCTGTTATCAATTCGGAAAAAAGAGACTACATATGTGGAACTTATAGCGATACTGATACTGTTTTTTCAAATCAACTCTATCTTATCTACGATGCACCAATCTGGCTCCTAGGCGTATTAGAGTCTCGAATGCATATGACTTGGTTTCGCGCAGTTGGTGGAAGATTGAAAATGGATTATCGCTATTCTGCAGGCTTGGTTTTTAATACATTCCCTATTCCCGATTTCTCAACAAATCGTAAAAATATCCTGGAAGAAGCTGTTTTAGAGATGCTGGATGTCCGGGAAGAGGAAGGAGGTACTCTTGCTGAGCTTTATGGTGGAGCGAATAAACCAATGAACGCAAGATTACGCGAAGCACACGAAAAAATTGATGGTATTGTGGAGCGCGCATATAAGCAAGAACCTTTCAAATCAGATGAGGAACGATTGAATTTAATGTTGAAGCTTTATCAAGAAAAGGTAAGTAAGGAGAAAAAATGACATCAAATATATTTGAAATTAATTACAATGGTACTGGACAAAGCCAAAATACAAATGTGTTAGGAATGCGTGAAATGCAGGCGCGTGTCTATGAGAAACGTGCCTCACAATATCTATTAGTTAAAGCTCCACCTGCATCAGGCAAATCTCGCGCTTTAATGTTTGTAGCTTTGGATAAGCTCAGAAATCAAGGCATAAAAAAAACAATTATTGCAGTTCCAGAACGTTCAATTGGTAAATCATTCCGCACAACCGAACTGACGAAATTCGGATTTTACTCTGATTGGGTTATTAATCCTAAAAACAATCTTACGGACCGTGGAACAAGTGAAAGTAAAGTGTCACAGTTTGTTAATTTTATTCGTTCAACAAACCCAGAAGATAATATCATGGTTTGCACTCACGCGACTTTACGTTTTGCTTTTGAGAAATTGAATGAATCAGACTTTGACGATGTTTTACTTGCCATTGATGAGTTTCATCATGTCTCACAAGATGATAATTCTGTTCTTGGTAATGCGATGCGTAATATTATGGGAAATTCTTCTGCTCATATCGTTGCGATGACTGGCTCCTACTTTCGAGGTGATTCAGTCCCAATTCTAGAACCTAGTGACGAGCAAAAGTTTGATAAGGTAACTTATACTTATTACGAACAACTTGAAGGTTATAAATATCTAAAGAGTTTTGCGATGGGCTATAGCTTCTATCGAGGTCGATATACTGATGCACTTTCAGAAGTTTTAGATACCACGAGAAAGACAATCATTCATATACCGAGTCCAAATTCTGGTGAATCAACAAAAGAGAAATATGATGAAGTCGATCGTATTCTTGATGAACTTGGGGAGGTACAATACGATTCCAAAACTGGTCTCTATTTCGTAACTGAGTCATCGGGGCGTATTTTAAAAGTAGCAGATTTAGTGACTGAGGATGGTGTGGAAGGCCGAGAGAATTTTGGACGAGGGAAAGCACAAGAATATATCCGACAAATGTCAGAACTTGATGACTTAGATATTATTATTGCACTTGGTATGGCAAAAGAGGGATTTGACTGGCCTTTTGCAGAATATGCTTTAACAATTGGGTATCGTAATTCATTAACCGAAATAGTGCAAATTATTGGACGCGTGACTCGTGATAGTTCAAATAAAACTCACGCACAATTTACCAATTTAATTGCTCAACCAGATGCTAAAGATGATGAGGTCATGTTTGCAGTTAATAATGTCATGAAGGCAATCACCGCAAGTCTTTTGATGGAATCTGTATTAGCCCCAAACTTCAACTTTAAACGTAAAGATGATGATGGCCAGAAATCAAAAGGAACAAATATTTTCATCAAGGGTTTAAAAGAGCCAAGTACTGAGCGCTCAAAAAATATTATTCAAAATGATTTGAATGATTTGAAAGCGAGTATTTTACAAGACAGTCAAATTCAGCAAGCCATTGCTGCTGGCGTCGATGCAAAAGTGATTAATAAACAACTTATACCTCGTGTGATAATGAATACCTATCCTGATTTGTCAAATGATGAGACTGAAGAAGTGCGTCAGTACTTAGTTGCTCAAGCTGTTATACATTCGGCAGAACGTGAAGAAGGAACAGGCGGAAATCAATTTCTTAGAATGGCGAATAAGTTTATAAATATTGATGAAATTGCCATTGATTTGATTGATGAAGTGAATCCTTTCCAGCGTGCTTATGAGGTTATTTCAAAGGAAATTGATGCGCCTACTTTACGATTTATTCAAGATTATATGGATGGTATAAAATTCACATTTACTGAAGATGAATTAGTTATGCTGTATCCTCAAATTGTTCAGTTTAAAAATGAAAATGGTAAAATCCCAGATAAGTCTAGTTCAGACCTGTACGAGCAAAGATTGGCTTATGCTTTACTACGTTTAGAGCAACTAAGGAGAGAAAGACAAGATGGACAAGCTTAATCTTGATGATATTTTTTCAGACCCTATTTTTGATGAATTAATTGCTGAAACTCCTAAGAAACAAGTTAAGCGAATTGACCCAGAATTGGAAAAATTCCAAGAGCTTGTCGAATGGATAAAAAATCATGATGGAAAAGAACCCAAAAAATCACGTGATATGACTGAAAGAAAATTATTTTCAAGACTAAAGGGTTATCGTGACAAGCCCGAAATGATAAAAAAGCTCGCTGTGATTGATGAACTTAACTTGTTTGATAGCCAAAATACGGTTTTAGAAGACCCGATAAAAAGTTCAAAGTCTCTTGATGATATCCTTAATGATGAAACACTATTCGAGAAAAAAGAAAAAGTTGATTCATTGCTTGACTTGTCAAGATATAAGAGAACAATTAGTGCAGCTGATAAATACAGCGTTCGTAAACGAGCTAGTCATTTCGAACATTATGAGCCTCTATTTAAACTTGTTCAAAAAGAAATTGCAAATGGCACTCGAAAAATAATACCCGTTGATACTGAAAAAAACATTCTACCAGGTAAATTTTATATTGATAATGGAATTCTACTTTATGTTCTAACTGTAGGTGATTATTATACAGATAAACATGGTTATCGTAACGCAAAGCTTCATCTTATTTATGAAAATGGAACTGAAAACAAAGGGATTTTACTGAGATCATTTGCATCGAATCTCTTTGATAAAACTCGTCATGGTAGAATGGTAACCGAAGTAATGAGTGATGTTATGGGAGAAACTACTGTCGAAGAAAGAGCAGCTGAATATCAGACTACTGGCTATATTTATGTAGTAAAATCACTTAGTTCTAATCCTGAAATATCAAGGTATCAAAATCTTTATAAGATTGGTTTTGCTGCAGGAAATGTTGAAAAACGAATTGCTAATGCTGAAAATGAAGCAACTTACCTATATGCACCAGTAAAAATTATTGCAACTTGGGAAGTTCAAAACTTTAGTGGTCGGAAACTAGAAACAGTCATTCATCATAGATTTGAAGATAAGCAAATACAAATCTCTGTTCCAACCGCAAATGGAAAAATTGAAAAACCTAAAGAATGGTATTTAGTTTCT
This sequence comes from Niallia sp. Man26, assembly GCF_022049065.2. NCBI lineage: Bacteria > Bacillati > Bacillota > Bacilli > Caryophanales > Bacillaceae > Niallia > Niallia sp. Man26. The sequence goes on along the minus strand of NZ_CP095745.1, from coordinate 27,899 downwards.
TTAGATGAAATTGAAAAATGTATTAATGATATCATTGTGAAATTGAACAGTTAAATGAATTTAAGATAGTTGTAAGAGTATCTGTGTTTAATGGTAATAAAACTTTTTTCATAATTAACAAAAGAGAGTGCATAGTTAGCAGGTATTTATTTAATTGTAAAAGAAATATCATAAGTAACCTTTTAGTGATTGACCAAAGCTACAAGCTTTGGGTGTTTTCTATTTTTACATGGAAGGATTGGATTCGTGACTAAGGAGAGAAAAATGATGAGAAAAAACTATATCTGATTTACTTAATGAAAATAAAAAGCTCAAAAGGGAATTGTCTGAGTTAAATAATTCATATAAAGACTTATTAAGTTTAATGGAGAAGGCAAGAGAAATGGTCCTTTTTGAAAAAAGAAAGTAAACAAGTTACAGCATACAATTTATTCATAAAATAAGCAGCTGGATTACACCATGCTGCTTATTTGCAATACTTTCTACAGCCATAAACAATAAAATACTAGGTTGGGTGAGTAGTGAAAGCAAATCGATATTATTGGCTAAGTTCAGCAAATAAAGAAAATTGTACAGGTTCTGGTAATCATGCGCGATTACATATTGTTATTCCATCCTCCCAACTAGTTAATTGGAACCCCGGTGAGCTTCATAAAGCAGAAACAGCATGGTTAGGTGAAGGGCTATTACAAGGTGATTTTGCCGTAGTGTCTAGAAAACTATATGATTCATTGGAAAATAGAGAGCATTTGAGCGTTACCCGGTATTAAATTATCAGTAGCGCAAGTTCTTACACAAGGAAAAATGTGAATTGAATTGTGGGACAAGTGAATTTGATAGTTTTGCCAATATTATAGTAACCTGTTCGTGGCATTAATCTACAAGGATTAATGCCCTTTTGTTAGATTTTTTGTTGTTTCTTCTCCGCATGCTGTTAGAGATATTACAGCGAGTAAAGTGATGAAGCTAATAGAAAATTTACTCATGATTCTGTAGTTCCTCCTAATAATACTAAAGCCGGATTAATTTTATATAGATCTAGTACTTTTGGCTATATTCTCGACAAAAATAGACAAACGGGAAAATAATACATGATAAACAAGGATCTAAAAAGGCTTCAGTTTCTCTCCATAATGAAACCTTTATTTTGAGGATTTGTCTCATGGGCTATTAAAAATGTAAAATATTAACTCTAACAAACTATAATGCTGTTTATACAAATGCATGTAATAACCATTATGTGCGATTAGATGGAAATAAATCGGTAGAAGGAAAGTGGAAAATCTTTTGTTTAAACTTAGTTTTAAAACCAAAGTGTAGTTAGGGACTTTAAAAAGAAATTAGTTGAGCAGTTGTTCTTGAAAAAATCTAATTTCACCTGAAAGCATAATAATACTTAAGAGATGTGCTGATAAATGCAATAATAACAAGGATAGAAGTGATTTTTTTAAAAAAAGTTTAATAAAGAATGTCAAGTTTATTTCTGTATCAATATATGGTCTAAATAATTGAATAATTTCATCCAACTTAGTGTAGTCGATTCAAAGAAACAGTTCTATTGAATGGGTAAAGGGAAAATCAACGCTTAATGATGGAGAATGACATTTAATACTATCAAGCCAATTTGCATGAAAAAGAAGCCCGTGAAAGAGAAGAAGTGGAGCTTTCCAATGAAATTCAACGCATTTTTAAGGAAAGTCGTTGTAATTATGGTACCCGCAAACTCAAAGTAGAGTTAAAGAAGCAAAACTGGATCGTTTCTCGTCGTCGAATTGGTCGGATTATGAAACAACTAGGCTTGGTATCGAATTATACGGTGGCACAATACAAGCCATATAAACAATCCAGTAATGAAGCTCCTACCCGAAACGAGTTACAACGTCCGTTTAACCAAGAAGAAGCATTAACTGTAGTTGTAAGTGATGTAACATACGTCCGTGTCGAGAAAAAATGGCATTACGTATGTTTATTTGTCAATCTTTTCAACCGAGAAATTATCGGCCATAGTGTTGGTCCAAATAAGACAGCTGACCTGGTATATAAAGCATTGGCAAGCATTAAAGGTAACTTACATAACATTCAAATGTTTCATACAGACCGAGGAAAAGAGTTTGATAATAAACTACTTTCCGAGGCTATAGAAACATTTGGAATCCTAATATCTTTGAGTACAAAGGGATGTCCATACGATAACGCCGAAGCCGGAGCCATGTTTAAAGTCTTCAAAACGGAATTCGCAAATGGAGCCCATTTTACTTCTCTTGAACAGCTAAAACTCATATTCAAATTCATGGAACACTCGGTTACTTAACGCCAGTAGAATTCAAGAAACAGGCCTTATAAAAGTTGTCCAGTTTGGTGTTGACATTCCAACATTTTAGAAAGAGTGTATGATCTTTAGCTATCTTTATTAAAAAAGTTCTTTGAGGATAGACGATATTGTTTAGGAGTCATTCCGATGTTTTTCTTGAATAAATGTGAAAAATAAGAACCACTCTTGAATCCTACTTTCCTTCCTATTGTTTTTATAGATAAATCAGTCGACGATAATAACAAAGATGCTTCTTTTAACCGTTTTACAGTTAAATATTCCGTAATAGTACATCCCATCTCATCCTTAAATAAATGGGAGATATGATATGGCGATAAGTGTAAAGTAGACGCAATCTTATTTAGTAAAAAGTCTGTTTTATAATTACTATCAATCCAATCCATTACGCTCTCAACATGTCTTGAATTTCTTTTTGTAACTAAGAATTCTTCAGATACTTGGGGAAGTATGTCTTTTAAATTATGTAATATTGTAATTAGAAAAATGATTAATTCTTCTCGATGATTATGTTTGTTTACTAATTTTAGCCTCTGATCAAATTCATGTAATTGAGTATGAAAATTATGATTATATTCCATTGAGACTAAGGGTTGTTTAAGTATACCTTTATACAAGTATCTAAAAAAAGAATAAAGAGAAGGAAAAGGTTTTAAAAAATGGTCGACAAAAGCAGGTTCAAAAACAAACATAGTCCGGATATATGGCTCTCTTTCACTTGCGGTGATATTTAATTTATGAGGTTGATAAGGCTGAATAAGTACAAGTGATTTAGGTTTAATTTCATAAATTTGATTTTCAATTTTAATATGACCTCTTCCCTGATGGATATATAGAAATTCTAACCCTTGATGTGCATGGGATTTTTCCCATTGTTGTGCATATGTCTTATTTTTAAAATTAAATCTAAACGAACTTTGTTCAAGTTTTAGGGGTTCAATAATGCTCACTTTAGTGCTCCTTTTCTCAATTTAGCTATATATTAGCACAACAATCTAACATATGTAACGGATATAATTAGGTAAAAGGTAATTGGTTAACCAGGTACTAGGACAGAATTCTTTTATAATATGTAAATTTTTAAAAAAAGAGTAAATTATGATTTATAATGAGAGGCAATTTATGGTACTATTTTGGTTTTTACAAATATTGTGCATTTTATAAATGTTATAGTGTTTATTATAATAAGCAATTTCCTATTGTGTACGAAAGAAGTGGTCTAATGGGGAATCTTATAAAGAGATATTGCCTATTATTTATTAGTATTGTGGTTATGGCGTTTGGAATTAGCTTTGTCACTGTAGCTGATTTAGGTACAACTGCGATTTCAAGTATTCCTTATGTACTCAGTTTAGTTACTCAATTCAGTTTTGGAGTATATACAGCATTTTTTAACTTATTATTGATATTGATTCAAATAGTTATTTTGCAGGGCAAGTTTCCGAAAGAACAATATTTTCAACTTATTGTGGGATCATTTTTAGGTATTTCAATTGATTTAAGTATGAAGTTACTTTTGAACCTTCATACAACTATATATATATTACAAATTATCATGTTAATATTTGGTTGTATACTTATTGCGTTTAGTATTGTAATGCAATTAGAAGCAAATGTCGTTAATAATTCAGGAGAAGGGCTAGTAAAAGTAATGGCAATCAAGTCAAAAAAAGAATTTGGAAATATTAAACTAATTTTTGATTTGGCTCTTGTAATAATTGCAGTAAATATAGCATTTTTTAGTACAGGAGAAATTTTGAGTATTCGAGAAGGAACATTTGCTTCAGTGCTACTGGTTGGCCCAATGGTAAGGATATACAACAAAATTTTTAAAAGGTAAAGTATCAAAAATAATAAAGTATTTATTTAGGTTTAAAGAATAATTGGAAATGATTGTAAAGTTTAGATGGCCACTTTTAAAACGCCATTATCATTTTGTAAAAATGGATGAGTCTGTCTAGACACATTTCTTAAAGAACTTTTCTTTTTCAAATTATACAGGTAATAAAGTCAAGTAAGTCTACTAAATGTCAGTAGGTTTGTAATCAATACGATAAGGTTTAAAGTAATAGGACAAAATTTGTATATCAAATATTGTCCTATTTTTTTATGAAGAAAGTTCTTAATCTATAAGAAGTGGTATTTTACGGTTTATTTGCTTAAATTAACTGTAGTTATAAAGGGCTTACAATACTAGAATATGGTTAAAGGAATTAAGACACATAAGCTCTAGTTACTGATTAGAGAGACTTGTCCTACTTCTAAGAATAATTTAGAAATAAAAATATAGTATTGACCGTCAACTACTTTAGATAACAAAAATGCAAGCGTTATTTATGCCTGAGGTTTATTTAAACAATAATTTTAATTTATTGCCGTAGCAAGCAAGGATATTTAGCTGCATTGTATATACCTTTTATTTGGCTCAAACGCATAAGACTAAAGTTAGTAGGGAGATTCATTGAAGGAGGGGAGTAAATAGGGACGGAATCCAAGATTCGTTGAGTCACCACCTACTCGAAATCTTTCATATTTAAAGGAGGATAAAATAATGTTCGATAATTTTTTAATTAGAAGTAATAGTCTTAAAAATAATGTAGATGAAAATGGAAACATAAATGGATTTCAATTTGCAGCAAGAAATGCAAATTATCGTGGTGTATTCTTATCCTTGCATAATGGTTATTACATTAAGGTAGATGGTGTTGAGTACAAGCGTGATGTTCAAACTTTTGAAATTAATGGAAAAGAGCCTAGATCATTTGAAGAGACTAAACATGCTGTTTGGGAACACTGGGATTACGATGATGAGGGAATTATCCATGTTGCAAAAGAAGGCGGCCTTAAACCAGGTAAACATGTAATTGAATTTCAACAATCAGTACTAGCTGCATATGGATATCTTCCAACTGATGAGGAATGGGTTAAAAATCCTCCTGAGCCAGGTACTGGAGCAGGTTCAGATAAAACAAGAAATGTAATTAAATATGAATTAGAACTGCAAGAATAGAAAGGAGCAACTAAAATGGGAAAAATAAAACGTGGAGTATCCTTCTACAGTTATCAACAAACTCAGTTTTTTAAAGAACTAGATTTAGAAGGTCAGATTAAAGAAGTAGGTACTAATCTTTATGGCGCTGATGGTATTGAAATTTTAGATGAAATGTCACTTCGTCAGTATCCTAATCCACCAGAAGAGTTTTTTACTAAGTGGTTTGAGTGGATGGAAAAATACGGAACGAATCCAGTTACAATGGATGTTTTTCACGATGTTTTACAATTTCGAGACCATGTAATGACGTACTCTGAGTCTGCTGAGCGTTTAAAAAATGATATTAGACTAGCAAAGAAATTAGGATTTAAGAATGTCAGAACCTTAGCAACAACTCCAGTAGAAATATTAATTGAAGCTTTACCAGTAGCTGAAGAATGCAACATAAAATTAGGCAAAGAAATCCATGCTCCAATTCCAATCAATGGACAATATGTAAATGAAATTGTCGAGTATTGTGAAAGAACTGGAACAAAACATTTAGGACTTGTTCCTGACTGGGGAATTTTTGCATTTCGCCCTTCGGAAGTTACTTTAGATTGGTATGTTAGACAAGGTGCGAAGAGAGAAAGTTGCGATTTGGTAGTTGAGCTATGTATGGATAATTATTTAGGGAAGAGTAACGAGTTGAATGATATTGATTTATCTCTATACAGCGCAGGTAATGTCGAGTCATTATTTCATCGATACTTGAAACATAACGAAGCACCTAAAGATTTATTACCAGCCTTCCAGAAGATGCAAAAGCTTATAAAGGACAATGTTCCTAATTACACAGACATAGATTTTGAGGTAATGGCGCAAGCATTACTATTATCACGCACTAAACCAAGTGACTTAAAGTCTATAATGCCTTATATCATTAGCATACACGGTAAATTTTATAACATGTCTGAGATTCCTGGAAAACCGGGGCAATATCAAGATATTGCTATTGACTATGAAGGTCCTATCAAGTTCTTGAAAGAAAACGGATATGAAGGATATATAAACTCGGAGTACGAAGGCCAACGCCGTTTCCAAGACCGTGGTAAAGAGGACTTGATTAGTGAAATCGAACAAGTGAGAAAACATCAAGAAATGCTAAAAAGACTAATTGGTGAGTAAGAAAGGGGATATTAAAATGGCGAAATTGAAAATTGGAATTATTGGTACTGGTGGAATTTGTAATAATAAGCATTTACCTTCGTTAGCAAAAGTAGCTGATAAAGCAGAAGTAGTAGCATTATGTGACATAATTGAAGACAAAGCGCGAGAAACGGCAGAGCGACATAATCTATCAAATGTAAAGATTTATTCAGATTACCGCGAACTGCTTAAGAATAAAGAAATTGATATTATTCATGTATGTACACCTAATGTATCTCATTGTGAAATCACTGTTGAAGCTTTCGCAGCTGATAAACATGTACTCTGTGAAAAGCCGATGGCTGCTACTACTGAAGATGCTCTAAAAATGATGGAGGCGTGGAAAAAATCAGGAAAAAAATTCACGGTAGCTTATCAAAATCGTTTTCGTCATGATGTTCAAGTTCTTAAAAAGGCATGTGAGGCAGGCGAGTTAGGAGACATTTACTACGGAGAAGCAAATGCTATTCGTCGTAAAGCTGTACCAACTTGGGGAGTCTTTGCAGATAAGGCACAACAAGGTGGAGGTCCTCTAATTGATATTGGAACTCATGCTTTAGATATTACTTTGTGGTGCATGAATAATTATGATGTGGATAGTGTTGGTGGTCAAGTATTCTATAAATTAGGTAATCTACCAGAAGCTGCACAAGGCAATACTTATGGAGCATGGGATACTGATACCTTCGAAGTAGAAGATTCTGCTATGGGATTCATTAAATTTAAAAACGGGGCCTTAGTAAATTTAAGATCCTCTTGGGCATTAAACTATATGGACGCACGTGAAGCAGCAACTACTTTATGCGGAACTTTAGAAGGTGCAGAAATTAAATATGGTGGTAGTTATCAAGCGGCAGAATTATGGTTCAATAAAGTTCGTCATGGAAAAATGAGTGAAGAAACTTTATCAGGTGAAGCTTTGGTTGATTACTTTGAAGGTGTTAATGAGCCCCCTGGTGTAGTGGAAGCAAAACAATGGATCGATTCCATTTTGAATGACACGGAACCAGTTGTAAAACCAGAAGAGGCATTTAGAGTTACACAAATTTTAGATGCCATTTATAAGGCTTCAAAAGAAAATATTACAGTGAAATTTGATTAAGAAATTAAATATAGGGCGGTTTTTTTATCGCCCTGTATTAACTAATAGAAAGGGTTTTAGCTATGAAGTATAAATATGCTGTAATTGGTTATGGTTTTATTGGTCGTAGACATGTAGCGACATTAAAAAATTTTGAGAACTGTGATTGTGTAGCAGTATGTGATACTCATGAAGAAAGGCTTGATGAAGCAAGGAAACTATACCCTGATATAGAGATCTATAATCATATTGATCAACTCTTGGAGCATTCGGATATTAATGGAGTGATTATCTCAGCAAATAATAATCAGCATAAAGAGCTTGTAATTAAATCAGCTCAAGCGGGACTGAATATTATCTGTGAAAAACCAGTTGCTCTATCAGTAAAAGAGTTTGATGAAATGATGGAAGAAGTTGAAAAAGCAGGAGTACAGTTCACTGTTCATCAACAAAGAAGGTTTGATAAAGATTTTCGTAGTATAAAAAAGTGTTATGACGATGGACTTCTTGGTGAGGTATATACTATTAAAAGTTCGTTATATGGATTCAACGGAAATATGCATGATTGGCATGTTCTTAAGTCTGAAGGTGGTGGCATGCTCTATGATTGGGGAGTTCACTTAATAGACCAGATTCTGTTTATGATAAATAGTCCACTTAAGTCTGTTTTTGCAGACGTAAGAAATGTAATTAATAAAGAGGTTGATGATTACTTTAACATCATAATGAGATTTGAAAATAACATTACTGCAGTAATTGAACTAGGAACATACTATTTATCTGATCAATCCAATTGGTTTGAAAGACATTGGTATATGAGCGGGAATAAAGGAAGCATGTATGCTAATAAGTTTGACCCTGAGGGTAAAATAGTACGAACTACACGATTGCTAGAAAATGTCGCAGGGGAACAAGATAAATCAGCAGCTTCTTATGGACCAACACGGTCATTTGGCATACCTGAAAAAGGTTTAATAGTCACAGAGGAAATCCCTAAAGTGAACACCGAATATATTGAGTTTTTTAATAACTATTTTAAAGCATTGGATGGAGAGGCTGAAATGCTAGTTAGACCTGAAGAGGTTCGCAAAGTTTTATCTGTTATGGAAGCATGTTGGACGTCGGCAGCAACATTTAAAAGTGTAAGTTTTTAACTACGAATTGTAAGCGTTTAACAACGCGTTAAAATATAATTTTTCTTAATAAAGAGTCTAACAGAAAAATGACACTTGATGATCATAATATTCAGTTTTTATGCTAAATCCATAAAGATACCTGTTCTTCATTAATTAATAGTTGCCATTGGTATACCAGTAAAAAAGGAGGGTTGGATGGAAATGCAAGAGTACAACGTAAATCAATTTATTGACAATAGTCGTTTTAGTAAGTTCCATATACATTTAATAGGTTTAGGGCTATTTTTGATAGCTTTTACAGGATATGGTGCATCTATTTATGGATCGATACTTCCGCTTATTACAAAGGAGTGGAATGTAGAGCCAACTAAGCTAGGATTTGTAGGTAGTGTAGCGGAGTTTGGAACAATGTTCGGAGCACTTTTTCTCAGTTACATTAGTGAAAGATTTGGTGCAAAGAAATTACTAATTAGTTCAGTTTTATTATTCAGTATTTTTACTTTTGCACAATCTATGGTAGATAATATAAATCTATTTGCCATTTGTAGATTTATAGCAGGTGTTGGATTTGGTGGAGTAATTCCTATCGTTATTTCACTACTTACAGAATATGCTCCCAAAAATAGTAAAAGTAAGTCTGTAGCAATTGCTCTTTGTGGAAATCAGGTTGGATCGATTATAGCACCCTTAATCGCAATCATAGTGATTCCTCAATTAGGTTGGAGACCAGTACTATGGATGGCGTTAATTCCTATTTTATTCCTAGTATTTGTAATAAAATATGTACCTGAATCTGCTCAATTCTTATTAAAGACCAATAGAACAAAGCAGTTAAAGGCTGTTTTACAAAGGATAAATAAAGAATATGATCAAGTTATAAATGTTGACCAGATATTAGAGAAAAACAAGAAGAACATTGAGGAAAACAAAAAAATTTCATATTTAAGATTATTCAATAAAGATTACTATGTAATTACCATTTTATCTTGTTTGATCTATATTATGGGATTATTATTTATAAATGGTGTTATTATCTGGTTACCTGACCTTATGGTCCGTAGTGGTTACCCATTAACTTCTAGTTTAGCATTTGGAGTATTCCTTAATATAGGAACGATAGCAGGAACTGCTACTTGGTCAGTTATAGCAGACAAAAAGGGATTTGCTATCTTATTGCCGGTTATATATAGCATTGGAGCGATTTCACTGATGCTATTGGGTATTAAAGCGAATATTGTTATCCTTTATTTATTGGTAGTTCTTATTGGTTTCTTCTTGTTTGCGGCACACAGTCTAGTAAATGCATTTGTGTCACAACATTATCCACATGAAATAAGATCTACTGCTGTTGGATTTCCGAATAGTATGGGAAGAATTGGTGGTATACTAGGACCGATTGTAGGGGGAAGTTTATTGTCAGCAAATGCTTCAATCAGTATCTGGTTCATGACTTTCGGGGCAACAGGCCTTGTTGCGGCTATTTCTTTTGTGATTATTAATTTTACAATAAAAAGAAAGTCGGCTGACCTAAATAAAATAAACACTGTGAAAAATATTTAAGCGAATTAATTTTTTAGAACTCAATCAAAAATAACTAAAGTGAAGGTGATAATAATGATTATTGATGCACATGTTCATATTAAAACGGACGAAGAAGGATTTGAAAGAAGCGATATTAAAACAGTACTAAGAAAGATGGATGAGAACGGAATTGATAAAGTTGTTTGCTTTACGTTAGGTTCTGGTTTAGAGAAACAAAAAATATTAGCTGAGTTAGTTAAACCTTACGCTGACCGATTTATTCCAATAGCTTTTATAAACCCCAATGATCCAGATGCAAAGGAACAATTGTTGTATGCCTTGGATACACTAGGGTTTAATGGAGTTAAAATGCACCCTTGGTTTAGTAATTTTAGTGTGGCTAATATTGAATTATTACGACCTATATTTGAAATACTAGATGAGCGCAAATTATATGCAGTCATCCACTGTACATCTGAAGACTATCGTGTCCATCCGGTTATGTTTGAAAGATTAGGGAATACATTTCCTAATGTTACTATTCAGATGGCACATATGGGTGAAGTTATGGCTGGAGAGTATGCTATTGATGTTGCCAAACGTGTACCAAACGTATATTTAGATACATCAATCACTTCTTTTATGGCTGTGACTGACGTTCTTGAACAATGCCCTGATAAAGTATTTATGGGTACAGACTATCCATTTTATGAATTTAGCATGGAAATCATGAAACAAAAACTGGCTGCAGAAGAAGTGAATAAGCACGAAGAAATGAAGATGATTATGGGCGGTAATTTCCAAAGAGTGTTTGGACTGAAAAAATAGTAAGATTGCTGTGCTAGCTGTAGTTAGTAAATTCCTTATTACTAACTGCAGCTAGCTATTTTTATTTTATTAATTTTGTTTGATTTCAATAACAAAAATGTACCTTTATTTGCAATCAATTTTTTTCTTTTTCTAAATATCATATTGCTTATATAATTATTATTAAACGAGTGGTGGCTTAATTTATATAGGAAAAATTTGTACATATCTATATACTATTTATATACATATGTAATAGAAAAAATGGGGTGTTTAATGATGGAAAAAGACTACATCTCTTCGGACTCTGTGATGTACTTAGAATTCATAACCAACTCTGAGACTAAGCTTCATTACCATGAAAATTTTGAGTTGTTATATGTTTTAAATGGTGAATTGTCCATTAATGTTGAAGGAGAAAACTATTCACTAACACAAAGAGACCTGATTATTGTAAATTATAACCGGAAACATAATTATACAGGAAGCGATGATTTGTTTGTAGCTAGATTTGTTATTTCCTATAGTAAAGTGAGAGAACTATTGTCAAAAGATATGATGATATTTTGGTGTAATTCTACTCTTGAAAAGAATGAATCTTACGATCAACTTAGACGTATAATAGATCAAATTTTAAATCAACATGTTATAGATCCAAAGAAAAACAGCATATATAAAATAAGTTTACATTATCAACTTCTCCATGTTATTACAAAAAACTTTTTATTAACTTCTGATGATAAAAGATACGAAAAGGAAAATGAAAATTCTGATGATAGAATGCAGGAGATTCTCCAATTTGTAAGGGCGAATTATCAAAATAGTATTTCATTGCAAGATTTGGCTGATCAGTTTTATTTATCTACAGCTTATTTATCAAAATATATAAAAAACAAGTTTAATATTAATTTTACTGAATTAATTACTTCTATTCGTTTATCCCATGCTATGGTTGATTTACTTTATACTGATTTGCCAATTATGAAAATAGCAATAAATAATGGTTTTGCAAGTGTTGCAGCTTATAATAAAGCTTTCAAAGAAGCATACAATATGACGCCTTCACAATTCAAAAAAAGTAAGAACACTACAAAACAAAAAGAAAATAATAAAATAAATGACGAAAATAGCACTGTTAAGAAACGACTTGAAGAATATTTAAGTGAGAATCCAATTCAACTTCTTGAGGAAGGTGAGAGTAAAGATACTAATATTTTACTAGATTTAGATGAAATAAATGGGGGAGAGTGGAAGAACAACTACACTAGATTAATTAATGCTGGAACAGCATTAGATTTAACCAAATCAGATTTTCAAAAACAAATAAAATATTTGAAATCGCATCTAGGTGCAGAGTATGTAAGGTTTTGGGATATCTATGCCCCTGAGTTATTTTTGGATATTCATGCTCCCAGTGATAAATTAAATTTTAGTCGACTTGATAGTATTACGGACTTTTTAGTCGATAATCAATTAAAGCCTTATATTGAGTTAGGATTTAAACCAATTAGACTCCTAAAGAATACACAAATAGCTTTAATTGAAGTACCACGAAATCACAAATTTAACTCCGATAATGAGATGCATGCATTTTTTGCTGCACTATTAAAGCATTTTATAAAGCGGTACGGTACTGAAGAAGTTCAACAGTGGTATTTCGAATATTGGAAAAATGAGGATATTGATTTTTCGGATTTGAAGTATAATTATTCTCCTCAAACGGAAAGTGTACATAGAGAGTACTTTCATAGGTTTGATAATATTGCTAGTACCTTTAGAAAAATTCTACCTGAAGTTAAACTTGGGGGTGGAGGATTCCCTATTCAGCATTATGGTAAAAAAGATTTTACTGAACTACTGGAAATGTGGAAGAAATATAAAGAATATCCAGACTTCCTGTCACTTACATGTTATCCTTACCAATTGGAATGGGAGTCAAATGTCTATTATGAAAAAAAATCTACTGATATGTTCTTTATTCAAAATAACCTGGACACTTTAAGAGATGCTATGCAATTAAGTTCTTTTCCTAAAGTACCTATTCATGTTTCAGAGTACAATTTAACATTATCTAATAGGAATCCAATAAATGATCACTGTGCAAAAGGTGCGTTTCTTATTCAGAATGCAATTTCAACTATAGGATCTGCTGATATCTTTGGACATTGGTTAGGGACTGACATTTATGCTGATTTACATGATTCACAAAGTTTTCTTTTTGGTGGATGTGGTTTATTAACAAAAACTGGTGTGCCTAAGCCAAGTTTTTATGCTTTATCATTCCTCAAACAACTTGATAAAAAAATATATAAAAGTGAACCTAATTATGTAATTACGGGAAACAGCAGAGGATCTTTCAAAATATTATGTCATAATTTTAAGAAACTTAATTTCAATTATTACTTAATGGATGAAAGTAATATCGATGTTAGAAGTTTAGCGCATTTATTTGAGGATAATGAGCCACTAAACATTAAGATTAGAATAAACAACGTGGAGAATGGTGTGTATATTATTAAAACAAGTTTAGTAAACAATGAATATGGGAGTGTACAGGATGAGTTGACTAGGCTGAATTCAGAAGGAGAATTAAGTTTGAGTGAGCAAGATTATCTTAAGCGTATAAGTACTCCGAGAATCTCTAGTACTTCTATTACTGTAGAAAGTAAAGTTCTAGAAATTAATGTTCAACTTAAACCAAACGAGTTTCGCTATCTTAATATTAACCCTAAGTAATAAAATTTACATTATCCAAGTAATTGATAATGTAAGCCGATGAAGAAAATATTCTATTTAAAAGAAACCTTAGCAATCCTGCAATCTTCAGGGCTAAGGTTATTTTTTTTCAATCTCAATTTTTTCACATACGACTAATTAATTTTTTATGTTGTGTTAACAGATTTACCTTCTGTTTTATGCCAGACTACAAATTGACTAATTTTAGTGTTAAAGGTAATAAAATCGCAAGTAAATAATGGAAAAAGGAGTAAGACAACCAAATTTAATATACAAATTTAGTCATTTCAATTAATAAATTCTTTTAAAAGTAGGGAAGAGGAATTATTTTACCGTTTTTGAGAGTAAGAAATCCATAGGTAACGCTTACAAAAAACCATAAAATATAGGAAGTAAATAAATTAAAGGAGGATAAACCATTATCAAGGAAGGATTATATTAAAGATTAATAGGCCTGGATAAGTAAATTTTGTTAAATATATTTGGAAAAGGAGTTCTTTGATGAATAAAATAGTGCTTAGTTCTTTTCTCAATAATAGTAAGTTAACCAATTTTCACAAACTGTTGTTATTCATTTGTTTTTTTATCATCACTTTTTCAGGTTACGAACTTTCAGTTTTTGGTGCAATTGTTCCAGTTGTTATAAAGGAATGGAATATTAGTTCAACACAGGTTGGATTTATCGGAAGCTCAGCAATGTTTGGTATGATGTTGGGAGCTATATTATTAAGTTTTTTGGCTGATAAATTTGGATTGAAAAAATTATTGATTATTTCTATAGTTATTTTTAACTTTTTCATTGTCCTCGCAACTTTTACTGATAGTGGGTTAATGTTTGGTATTTGCCGTTTTATGGCTGGTGTAGGAAGTGGTGGAGCAACGCCAATTGTGATTTCTCTAATAACAGAATATGCCCCTAAAAAAAGTAAGGCGAAAATGGTTGCATTTGCTATCTGTGGAAATCAGGTCGGAGGTATTCTCGCATCTTTTGTAGCAATGAATGTCATGCCAAGATTTGGTTGGGAACCTGTGTTATGGTTATCTTTTTTACCATTACTTTTAATCCCGATTTTTATAAAAATAATTCCTGAATCACCGCAATTTTTAGTACAAAACAACCAAGAAGAAAAATTAAAGAGTTTGCTTTACAAAATTGATAAAAACTATAAAGAGAACTTAGAAAATACAGCACAATTAATTGTAACGAGTAAAGTTCAAGAGGAAAAAGTTCAAAAGGTATCATATTTGGAGCTTTTTACAAAAAGATTTGCTCTAGGAACAGTCTTAATAACCTTAATTTATATCTGTGGTTTATTAACGATAAATGGTGTGAATGTTTGGTTACCACAAGTTATGAATCAAAATGGCTATGCACTTGGCTCAAGTTTAACATTCTCTATAATTTTGAACTTAGGTACTTTGATCGGAACAATCCTCTGGGCAATAACGGCTGATAAAATTGGTTTCAAAATTTTAATGCCAGTAATCTATGTTATGGGAGCAATTAGTTTGTTTGGAATGGGTATTAAAGCTAACTTAATTATTTTATACTTATTTGTTGCTTTAATTGGAATTTTTGCTTTTTCAGCTCACTCATTAATGAACACTTTTGTTTCGCAATATTATCCTACAGAAATTAGAACTACAGGTTTAGGATTTGCCAACTCCACTGGAAGAATTGGTGGTATGCTTGGTCCAATCATTGGTGGTATGCTTTTAA
Source organism: Niallia sp. Man26 (assembly GCF_022049065.2). Lineage (NCBI taxonomy): Bacteria > Bacillati > Bacillota > Bacilli > Caryophanales > Bacillaceae > Niallia > Niallia sp. Man26. Next base: position 12,389 of record NZ_CP095745.1, on the reverse strand, counting down.
CAGCTAATGTATCAATAACTGTCTGGTTCCTTTCATTTGCAATCCCAGGAATTTTGGCAGCGATTTCAATTTTCATCATTAATCTCAAAACGAAAAATATTAAAAAGGAAAATGTACCGTTACCGGAAGAGAATGCAAAACCTATAGAACAAAACTAAACTTACAGCGTAATGGTAAGTACTCTTTAGATATAAGGTGGCAGTTAGGCGGCCTTCGCCGCTTAGTTGCTACTTTTTATTTTATGAATTGTATTAATTTTAAAATATGCAAGTAATTTATTTTTTTATAAATAAATTAAGAAAGGGTTTTAATCAATGGGAGAAAGAATAGTCGAACATATCTTTGGAATATCTAAGGGTGAAGTTGTTCCACTTAAAAAAGTGAATGATCCAATATTTGCTGATGAAATGATGGGAAAAGGCATAGCGATTAAACCAGATATTGGGGAAATTTATGCTCCCTTTGATGGAACAGTAGTCAGTGTATTTCCTTCTAAACATGCTATAACATTAAAAAGTAAAAATGGATGTGAATTACTAATTCATGTTGGAATTGACACTGTAAAACTGAATGGTGCTTTTTTTGAACCTCTGGTAAGTGATAATGATTCTGTCCGATCAGGGGATCTCATAATGAAGTTTGATTTAGATGAAATTAAACAAAATAACTTTGACTCAGTAATACCTATAGTTATACTTAATAGTCCTTCTTATAAAGGGATTGAATACACTAGTTATAATTTTGCTTCTAAAGAAAATGTTTTAATTAGCCTGGATAAAATAGAAGAAAAAATCCAGTCGGAAAATTTAAATGAGGATAATTCTAAACTTAATAAGTTGGAACATTCTATTATCTCAGCGTTAGGAGATGAAGGGAATATCCGATCGATGGGACATTGTGCAACAAGATTAAGAGTAACTCTTCATAATGATGAATTAGCGGATAGAGAGCAACTAAGGAATATCAATGGAGTTCTAGGTGTGGTGGATTCCATGGGCGGATTACAAATTGTTATTGGTAACACAGTAAATCAAGTTTATCAAAATATACTTACTTCTTATAAAATAGGTGCTGATGATAATATAAAAGATAATGTTAAGGGATCTAAGATTAATAGAGTTTTAAATGTATTATCCGATATACTGAGTCCTACTGTACCATTAATTATGGCAAGTGGATTTATCTTAGCGATATTAGTTGTTCTTTCAAGAATTGGAATGGACCAAAACAGTGGAACATACACTATTCTGAGTACAGCAGCAAATGTAGTTTTCTATTTCCTACCTATAATGTTAGCTTATACGTCATCGATTAGGTTTAAGTGTAATACGATTTATTCATTATTCATTGGAGGATTAATGCTTCATCCCAATATTTTAGGGTTGGTTGAAAGTGGAGAAAGTGTTGATATTTTTAAAATACCTGTAACGTTAGTTGACTATTCTTCAAGTCTAATTCCGATTATTCTTAGCATTTGGGTCTTATCTTATGTAGAAAAATTTGCAGATAAATACGTACCTGATGCTATTAAATATATATTCAAACCATTTATTATTATTATCATTATGTTGCCCATTGCTTTATGTATTACAGGACCTGCAGGATTTCTTTTTGGAAAAGGATTAGGAAGTGTTTTATCGGTAATATATAGCAATGCTAGTTGGTTAGCAATATTTATAGTATGTGCCTTAGCTCCATTGCTTGTAATGACAGGAATGCATGTAGCTTTAACCCCTATATTGATATTGTCTAATATGGAAAATCTAGGATACGATAATTTATTATTAGTAGCATTCTTAGGTATGAACTTTTCACAATTCGCAGTAGCTTTAGCTGTATTTATAAAGACGAAGAAAAAAGGCCTTCGACAATTAGCGGCTAATAGTGCATTCACTGCTTTCTTTAGTGGTATTACGGAACCGACACTATACGGGATAACTATAAGAATGAAGAGGCCTTTATATGCAACATTCATTGGGTGTATTGCGAACGGTATCTTTTGTGCGTTTGCAAATGTAAAAGTATTTGCTTTTGCACCGCCTTCTTTTTTTACTTTGCCAATTTTCATGAACCCAGATGGTACAAATACTAACTTTATTTTAGCCTTATGTAGTATAGGAATTACAATAGTTGTAACATTTTTAGCCGCTTTGCTGCTTAGCTTTGATGATTCCGTGTATGATAAGTAAATTTTACAATTCATTCTAAATGAAATTTATTTCTATAATAAAATATAAATATATAATTATATCGAAACTCTATGTACTATTAGAATAGTTCACTATAATGCAGTAATCTGAGTGGTTTTTCGATATTTTTCAAGGAGAATATAAAAGTGAGTAGAAAATTATTTGCCTTTGATATTGATGGAACACTATTGAATAGTCAAAAAAAAATACTGGATAGTACTATTACTTCTCTCAATAGTTTAAGAGATAATGGTCATATAGTAATGGTTGCAACTGGTAGAAGTCGTTTTCTTATTCAAGATATTCTGAATGAGCTAGAGCTGGAAAATTATATAGTCTGTAATGGTTCAGCAGCTTTTTTAAATCATCAGCAAGTCTATGAGAATACACTTGAAACAAAATCATTACAGAAACTAATTAGTTGTTTAAATGAGAAGAAAATAGATATAGCGTTAACAAGCTTAGATGGAATAAGTAGAACTTCTTCTATTAATGTGGAAAAGATGTCTGAAGCTATGCTTTCTCTTGGTGGCTCGCTACCAGAATACAATTCCAAATATGCTGATGAGAATGTAATTTATCAAGGTTTGGCTTTCTATGGTGAAGAATATGATAATACATTTGAAGTTGATTTTCCTGAGTTTAGATTTGTTCGATGGCATGATTATTGTGTAGATGTTATTCCTAAAATGGGTTCTAAAGCTGCTACTATAGTTCAGCTTGCAAGAACGCTGAATATATCAAGAGAGGATATAATTACTTTTGGAGATGGAAATAATGATTTAGAGATGTTGAAGTTTTCTGGCATCGGTATAGCGATGGGGAATGCTAGTGAACTAGTAAAAGCAGCAGCTGATATAGTTACTGAATCAAACGATGAAGATGGGATATATCAAGCATTAAAAAATCTAAAGGTAATATAGAACCTAATAAAAGAACTCTGCTATACGGCAGGGTTTTTTATTTTGATTTTAAAAAGGTTGTGTATTAGACAGCAATATTTATATATTATATTTTGTCTTATTTTTAATTAATAAAAGTAACTGCTTCATTTATATCAAATAACTAGTACATATTGAACATAACTTACGAAGAATGTTTTGGTCGATGGATATATTATTAAGTTATGGAAAGCCATTAGTATAATCTTAGAATTATATTGTTACTTTATAAATTTACTATAGAAGGAAGGATTATTATGAAACTTGGAATTGTTAGTGCAATATTAGATCAGAGTAATTTTGAGGAAATGATAGATATTATAGCAGAAAATGGGCTAGATTGTGTAGAAGTAGCCTGTTGGCCACAAGGCAAAGCAGTAAGACGATATGCTGGTGTTTCTCATATAGATACAGTTAATTTGACAGAGGAAAAAGCAAACGAAATACTTGCGTATTGTAAAAATAAAAACGTTGAGATTTCCTCTTTAGCATATTACCCAAATCCCTTAGATGAAGATCTTGAAAAACGTCAAGTAGCGATTGACCATATCTACAGTCTTATCGATGCTTCTAAATTACTTAATGTAAATATGATTACAACATTTATTGGACGCATGCAACATAAGTCGATTTCTGATAACTTGAAAGAAGTTGAAACCGTATGGAAGCCAATTATTCAATATGCAGAAAAACAGAAGGTTCGTATTGGAATTGAAAATTGTCCTATGTTATTTACGGAGGATGAGTGGCCAGGAGGACAAAATATTATGACTACTCCTGAAATTTGGCGTCAAGTTTTTGACATCCTAGATAGTGATTATATAGGTCTTAATTACGATCCCTCTCATTTTATTTGGCAGCAAATGGACTATATTAAACCGCTTTATGACTTTAAGGAAAAAATCTTTCATGTTCATTATAAAGACATTAAGTTATTTCCAGAAAAGTTACAAAAATACGGGGTAATGGCTACGCCTTTGAATTATATGAGCCCTAAACTTCCAGGCTTAGGTGATGTTGATTGGGGTAAATATGTTTCTGCTTTAACTGATATTGGCTATAATGGATTTACTTGTATTGAAGTTGAAGATAAGGCATTTGAAAAGGATTACGATGATGTAAAACGTTCAATTAGTCTAAGTACACGCTATTTGCGAAATTTCGTTATATAAATAAGAGCTGAGAGCGGTATATTTCGCTCTCTTTTTGACATTTATACAGGGTTGCAGAAAAGAAATACTGGTTGTGGAAATACTCGGATTTTATGGTTTGTATATGTTGAGAGTTTCTGTTCATTGATATAACAAGGAACAGAAATGGAAATTTATGGGATGGTGTTATTCAGATACCAGGACCGTATCATTAAATCCGAAATGTACCAATGAATTAAAAGGATAAAATTAATATACTTATTTTTGTCCTTTTTTTATTTATCAATAAATTTAATGCGAATTATTATAAATTTTATCATTAAATCCAATAAATATTAAGATGAACTAATTAGAGTAATTTTTTAAAATATAAGTATAAACAAAGAACCTTGATATTAATTTAAGCAACTAGAAAGAGAGGTCAGAGATGATGCAATTAGGAATAATAGCTACTCCTCAAGAAAAAAGTTTTAAGTATGCTAAAGATAAAGGTCTAAATTTTTTAGAATTATGTATAAACGAAGGTAATGATGTGGAGGCATTTTATAAGGATCGAAATGAGTTATCGCAACTTATTGATAAATATGACATCCATGTACAATCCATTGGGAGATGGAAGTCGTTACGTATAGATAGTAAAGGAAAAGTGATTGATGAAGAACTACAGAGGTGTTTTCAATTAATCGATGTAGCAAGTGAGTTAGAATGCACTAATTTTGTAAGCGGTTGTAATTATGTGGAAGAACTTTCTTACTTTGATAATTGTTCCGCAGCAATTGATTTCTTTTCGAAATTAATTGAGTATGCAAAACCTAAAGGAGTAACCATTTCTTCGTATAATTGTCGTAAAGTGAACTTCGTTCATAATCCGGTTGCTTGGAAATTAATACATGGCCACATAAAAGAGCTAGGGATAAAATTTGATCCTTCCCATAGTCGTTATTTTGGTGGGGATTATTTACAAGAGACAATGGATTGGGGACAACGTTTTAACCATGTGCATCTCAAAGGTTCGTTAATTATTGGTGGGGAAAGAGTAGACGATCCTCCAGCTGGACTTGACCAAACGGATTGGAAAACATTTATCTCACTATTAAGATTTAAAGGATATGAAGGTGGATTAAGCATAGAACCACATTCTCCTGTATGGACTGGTGAGTTAGGGGAAGATGGTATTAATTACACCATAGATTACATGAAAAGCTTGCTGTTTTTAAATAAATAATAGGAATTGGGGGAATAGCGGTGACTAACCAAAAGTTAAGGTACGGATTGATTGGTGCCGGTAATAATGCTGTGAAAAAGCATGTAAGTAACTATACGTCACTAAGTAATATTGAATTTGTCTCCGTATGTGACATTAATATTGAAAATGCATCCAAAGTTGCTAGTGCATACAATGTTCAGAATGTATATAGTGATTTTCGTGAGATGTTAAAATGCGAAAAACTGGACATTGTAAGTATTTGTACACCAAATCATCTGCATGCTGATATTGCTGTATACGCTTTACAACAAGGAGTAAATGTCCATTGTGAAAAACCATTAGCAATTAATGCAGCAGAGGCTCAACGAATTGTAGATGCTAAAAATGATTCAGGTAAAAAGGTCATGGTTGGGCTTAATAACAGATTCACAAATGAAGCGGTTAAAATTAAACAATATATAGATGAAGGTTTCTTCGGAGAGATTTATCATGCAAAAACTGGTTGGAGACGAAGAAGTGGTATACCTGGAAGAGGCACTTGGTTCACCAACAAAGACTTTTCTGGTGGTGGTGTGATGATTGATTTAGGTGTACATTTTCTTGACTTGACCCTATTTTTACTTGGATTACCCGAACCATCTTATATTGCTGGCTCTACCTATCAAAATTTTGCCAATTCGACTACAAGAAACCGTAATGGATATAAAGGTAACTTAGCAGGTATCTTTAACGTTGAAGATACTGCAGTTGGATGGATTGGACTCAAAAGTGGGGCTACTTTACATTTTGATTTTAGTTGGGCCTCCAATATTGAGAGTGAAGAAACGTTTGTAGAGATTCTAGGAACTAAAGGTGGAGCAATTTATAGAAATGGAGAATTAAAATTTTTCTCAGAACACTTAGATACGTGTATTGATATCATTCCTCAATTAAACTCTAATATTAAATCAAAAAATGAGTTTGAGCATTTTGTGAATTGTATAATAAATGATGATATTCTATATGCTCCTGCAGAAGATGGAGTGTACATGATGAATATAGTTGATCATTTTTATCGAGCAGCGAAACTGCAAGCACCAGTTTTGTTTGAAAGCAAATCCGCAGTAAAAATATAAAACATGATAAAATCAATCCCCTTTATATTTTAGTCTTTTAAGGGGGATTTATCATGTTAATTTGCTTATTAGATAAGAGGGAACTTTAAAGTATACTTTTAGTTTAAAAAATCCGGAGGAAAATATGAAAAAGTTAATTGGTATTGATTTAGGTGGTACAACAGTGAAATTTGCTATTTTAACAGAAGAAGGGGAAGTTCAACAAAAATGGAGTATTGAAACTGATATACAAAACGATGGAAAATATATTATTCCAAACATAATTAAATCTATTAATCACCGTCTTGAATTGTACGGGCTGTCTTCTGATGACTTTTTAGGAATAGGAATGGGTTCTCCTGGTAATGTAGATGTTATTAAAGGTACTGTAATTGGGGCATATAATTTAAATTGGCATGAATTACAGCATGTAAAGGAGCAAATAGAAGAAGGTACAAGAGTTCCTTTTTTTATGGATAATGACGCCAATGTTGCAGCCTTAGGTGAACAGTGGAAAGGTGCTGGGGAAGGAAGTAATAACGTTGTATTTGTGACCCTGGGCACAGGTGTTGGAGGAGGAATAGTTGCTGAGGGGAATTTAATTCATGGTCTTGGAGCAGCTGGGGAAATAGGTCATATTAACGTGGATCCCACAGGTTACGAATGTACGTGCGGTAACGTTGGTTGTTTAGAGACTGTTGCAAGTGCGAAAGGTGTAGTTCAACTAGCCAGGGATATTTCAGAAAAATATGCAGGGGATTCCATTTTAAAAGTAATGATTGATGATGGCCAAGAAGTTACTGCGAAAGTAATCTTTGATCAAGCAAGATTTGAGGATCCATTAGCTGAAATAGTAGTGGAAAAGTTTTATTTCTATTTAGGTCTAGCATGCAGTAATATCGCCAATGTGTTACACCCTGATACAATAGTCATTGGTGGTGGTGTATCTGCGGCTGGAGAAATGCTAATTCATGGAGTTACTAGGTACTTCAAAAAATACGCATTTCCACAAATAAAAGAAAGTACTAAAATTAAATTAGCGGAATTGGGTAATGATGCTGGGGTTATTGGTGCTGCTTCTTTAGTAGTTAATAACTTCTAAATGTCACTGAAAGAAAATAATGACTAAAAATATTATCTATTTCGAAATTATATAAATAGTTTAATAGGAATATTTTTATATTAGTTCAATAATTGAAAAGTTAATATGAAAACCTAAGGGAAAGACGATTTTTACTAAACGTTTCTTTAGGGTTTGTTGTGTATAAACGAGATAGAAAATAGAAAACATTTTATGAAAGTGTAAGTTTCTTATTACAGACAATAAATAGAAAAAGTAATAATTACTGAATATATAAGTTAAATACTAATTATGATCTATTAACAACATCAGTGAGTGCTGCACCCCAAAAAGCTAGAATTAAGATCTAACTTTACGAGCTATGGGTACAGCTATTGAAGAAAAGAATATGAAGTCAGGTGATCTAGACTTTTTGATACGTATAAAAAGATGGCCATGTTGGCATTTATATAGGTGATGGTAAATTCATTGGTGCTCAAAGTTCTAATGGGGTAGCGATAGAGGATATGACCTCAGGCTATTGGAAAGAAAAATTTAATCATCGAGTTCAGCGAGTTACTAATAGTTAACGATTCATAAATCCGTTCCCATTCATGGTATAATAAGAGGGTAGAAGCTCGTCACTTCTACCCAAAAGTTATTAGCGAAACTTCAATAAAAGGAAGGGGAAGAATATTCTTCCTCTTCTTTTTGTTATTTGAAGCCTTTTTACGTTATGTCTTCAGATGCAATATAACTATACATAAATATTATAGGTTTGGGGATCTTATAAGAGTAGCAAGTTTAAATCCATTTGCTTGCTATCTCCACATATGCAAGTGGTTGGGGCACTCTTGTTTACTGGTAATTCCAAGAGTGTCCCAACCATAAGCCATTAAAACCTGTGTCTTTAAAGGTTTGACTTTTAATTGTCCTCACTCTCAGAAGCCACAATTTTGATGGCTTTAAACCAGCCCTTAGCAATCTCCATATCCTGTTCTCCTAGATTCTCTCTCCACATACTTTCTTAAAGTTATAACATAATCCGGATCTATTTCAGCGAATTTACGTACATATAGAATTTGTTCTTCTAATTTATAAATGCAGCCTAAAGCAATATAAACGGAACCAAAACCAAAGGTAATGTTTTCTTTTGTACCTAACCGATCTAATATTCTTAGCCCTAATTTAAGCATAAATATCCTTCTCTCTATAGGTTTATCACATTAACTTAACGAAAATAATACGCTGTTCTAGCTTCATTTACAACAAGTTTTTTGAAAGTTAATACCAACCAAATGTTTTTATGTGTCGAAAAATGTCTAAGAACTTTTTTGGAGTATACTGTCATAAGTAACAATTACACTATTTTTAACCCTATATAATTACTCTATTAAAGTTTAGGAGTGATGAATAGATGGATAGAAAAAAGAAATTTATGATGGGATTAACAATTACAGGAATACTGACTATTGGAGGATTGGTTAATCCAATTACTTTGGAAAACACACGTATAGAAGCAGCTTCTAATGCAGATACAAGTGGAAGTATACCCAAGCAGGAAAAGGAGATTTTAAGATACTTGAGTAATTCCATGTTGGATTACTATCAAGAGGAAAAACAAACAGTAAAGACAGAAATAGAGAGCCTTATTCTAGTAGAGGAAGTCACAAAGAAAAGTCATCTATTTAAAATAACAGAACAAAGATATGAAGCGTTACAAGTGTATAAAGAGGAAAAAAAGAAGAATGCTACAAAGGCAAAGCAAACGTATAATAAAAAATTGAGTAATATAGATACGGAACAAACTAACATAGAGAAGAATTTTGAAAAGAAGATCGCACAATTAAATGATTCTCAATCGAAACAAGTAGCATCTATAGGGAAATCGATGGAATATAATATCTCTTCCATGCAAAAAGAAGAATCTAAAAGAATAGAAATGAATGCTGGAACAGATGAGATTATGAATAATATTAATTTAATCAATAAAGCTGTTAAATTTAAAAAACAAGCCATTCAGTTAAATTTTGATAATGATATAAAAGGGAAGGAAATAGAAATAAAAATTCTAGGTTTAACAACTAGTTTAGAAAAGGACAAATGGAATTCCCAGTATAAAAGGGGATCGATTTCAAAAACAGTGCTTAAAAACAAAATTAGCAATTTAGAGTTAAAAGAAAAAACAGAGAAGAATAGATTAAACAGTGTCATATCCACTATGGAAAAAGCAAAAAATATTCAACTTCAAAGCCTATTTGAGCAAAAAGAGCAAACGGTAAAAGAGTTAGACAAACTTATAAAATAGCACGTAATGTATTATAGATACATAATTTAAAAGTGATGAGAAAACTCCAAGGGAAAACAATCTTGACTAAAGATTACGTTTTTCTTTGGTTTTTTTATAGGAATACTTTTAATTATTGGATAAGGAAGGAATATTTACCTATTTTATAGTAAAATGAATGGTGAAATAGTAGGGGGTGATTCGTTTGTCTGTACCTGAAAATGTAGTAAATGATACAACATCTATGATGAATTCAATGGTAATATCTATTTTAGCCGCACTTTTATTTTCTTTCTTACCACTTTTTATCGTATTAATTGTACTAATCATACTAAAGCTTTCCGGAGTAACACTAAAGAGATGGATAGGTAACATTTTCTTATTTATTGCTTTAGGATTGAGCTTCATTATATTTATTAAGTTTGGATTACCAACTATGCAAATGCGTTTTTCAGATAGTTTACTATAAGAGGCGCCTATTGGGTTCGTGAAAATTATAGGAGGCTAAGAATACAGAGGGAAAGATTATAGTAATACTTGCAAAGTCGGCTGGGGTTAAACGTATCCTCTTACAGTTATGATTCATTCCTTTAATAAAAGAAAAGTGAAATACTTAAGTTATGAGGATTAATGCCCGGGTAAAATTCATTTAAAAAAGGGAGGTTTAGGATTGCAAAATGGTATCTTTCTTAAAGTTATTTTAAGCGGAATATTAGTATGTTTGATAGTGATTGCTTTCAAATTGAATAATAATGAGCAAATTTCAATTCCACCATCTAATGTTGATATTGATAATCAAGGTGGGAGAGTTGTTCAAATTGCACCAAATAGAATAGGCGTTATAGATACTGGTAATGGTAGTGGTTGGGAGCAATTAGTGATTTTTGATTATAACCAAGATAATGAAAAATTTGAAGTTGTTGGGTCTTTAACATATGAGGATATTTTTAATCATCCAGAGGATTACGATTTCCCAACAATAGATAATAAATATGAAAATTGAATGTAATAAAGGTAACTTGGCCAAGACGTGAAAGAAGAGATCGCAGCAGCGGTCTTTTTTTCATCCACTAAAGTGGCAATATTCTTCTTACTTGCTCTGTTGTTAACATGTGGTGTATTTAATTCAATTCTTTTTTTATTGTAATAGTATATCATCAGTGTCATAACTTATATTAGGATTGGACTTGTGTTCTTTTTTTATGAAAATGCTTTGATTCTTGTATCTATTAATTTACAAAGAAACTTAAATAATATATTATCAGTTAATAACATATAAACTCCTTGTTTTAAACATATTTGGTTATTAAAGGTATTTATTCAGCTACTATTAACCTATCAATATTTTAAGGAGGCAATTATATGTTATATAACGCTTTTACAGGATCTTCGAGTTTAGCAGATGCAGCATGGTCTATTGCTCAATTAGCATTCAGAAAATTTAATATTGTTGGGGATGTTACTTCACTTTACAACAGCTTACTATGGAAATTTAGAGCTATATACAACTCATTTGGTGGAGACTTCTCTTGGGCTGATTTGGGCGGTGTAATTCTCGACTTAGGTGAATTCCTAGTTGGATTTATCCCTGCTGGAAGAGTTGCTGATATTGTTACGTTCTTATGGGGAGCGGCTAATATTTTATAATTTATTAGTACAAACAAGCCTAGTTCTAAATTAAGAACTAGGCTTATTTATTTTTATTAGGAGGATTTTTAAATGGATAAGAAATTTGGACAACATACTATTAAACATAAGAAAGATGCTGTAGAAGTTTATATTGATCCGAGGATGGTCCTAAGAATTAGAAAAAATAAAAAAGATCCTAATGAGTTAACCATTGAATTACATAATACTATTAATGGGCGTCTAAGTTATGATTTACCAGCATCCCTGTTAAAGAGTTTAATAAATGAAATTGAAGGATAATCTATTTAAATAAAATATACCTATTAAACAACAAATAAACTCCTTGTTTTAAATAGTTTTGGTTATTTTTGTAAAAATATCATTTAATATAAACCTATCAACTATTCAAGGAGGAAATAAAATGTTATATAACGCTTTTACAGGATCATCAAGTTTAGCAGATGCAGCATGGTCAATTGCTCAGTTAGCATTCAGAAAATTTAATGTTGTTGGGGACGTTACATCACTCTATAATAGCTTGCTATGGAAATTTAGAGCTATATACAACTCATTTGGAGGAGATTTCTCTTGGGCGGATTTAGGCGGTGTGATTTTAGACCTAGGTGAATTTCTAGTTGGATTTATCCCTGCAGGAAGAGTCGCTGATATTGTTACATTCTTATGGGGAGCAGCTAATATTCTATAATACAAAAAAGTCTAGTTCTTAGAGGAACTAGACTTTTTTGTATTATAAGGCACAATATTCAATTTTATTATTAAAATGAGGATCTGATAAATATATGTAAACATCCCTGGGCAAGGAAGAAATAC
>NZ_CP095743.1:0-10000 GCF_022049065.2 Niallia sp. Man26 | reverse complement strand
ATGGATAACCGCTCCCATCAAGTCTTTCATGATGCTGAAGTATAGCAAGTCTTGTTTCTTTTTTTAAGAGAGCATGCTCTGGCAGCATTTGCAAACTATAGCTTGTATGTCTTTTCACTTCCTCAAATTCTTCTTCCGTCAAAGGTTCTTCCTTTGTAATTAAGTTAGATGGTATTTTTGACATCCCTGCATCACTTAAACAGCCGGCCATAGCGATTTGGACGATTTCCCCTTTACTGTAGTCCATTTTTTTTGCTATAAGAGCACTAATAACACCTACTGCAACAGAATGCTGATAGATATATTCTTTTTTATTAGATAAATGATATAAAGAAAATACTTCCTTGCTATACTGCTCTAAATCCTCCAATAGCGGCAGCATTATTGTGCGAACTGCAGGAATATTCAGCGGTACACCATATTGCCAAGAACGAAACTCCTTTTTGTACTGGTTAACAGCAAGAAGAAATTTATCAAAGAAACTCTCTTCTTTCTTTTTCAATCCTGCACTATCTTCCTCTTTAAGCTCATCGAGAAAGTTTCCATCAATCTGAGTATTTTCAATCTCTATCTTCTCAATTTGAAATGCTTTAAGAACATTTATATGCTCGTCTGTCAATACAGTTTTAGAAGTTATTATCGGTCTATTCGTCATGCTGAAAACATCTTCTGCTAAGATGCACCCGGCCATTAAACGATTAACACTTACATTCATGTATTACTCCACCCTCATAAGGACTTTTATACTATATTCTACTTTATTTTTTATTGAAATGATAACCTTATTTTTAAAAAAAATACTGGAAAATTCTTATTTTTGGGATTATAAGGGTCATATTACCTATACCATTTAAATGTCCAGAGCGAAAAAAAGAAGCTGCTTTTGGCAGCTTCTTACTCCTCAGTTTCAGCAGCATCAGATACTGTGCTATCTTCCGCTGTTTCTTCAGGCATTTCTGTTTCAGCTTCTTCTTCTTTTTCCACTTTAGCGACTGTTGCTACAAATTCGCTTTCACTTTCATTAAGCTTAATCAGCTTAACACCTTGAGTGCTTCTACCCATAGATGATATATCGCCGACAGCCATACGGATTAAGACACCGCCCGTAGTAATTAGCATCAGGTCTTCCTCACCATTTACTGCCTTCATGGAAACTAACGGTCCATTTTTGTCAGTAATATTGCAAGTCTTAATACCTTTACCGCCTCTTCCTTGGATTCTATATTCCTCTGCAGATGTTCTCTTTCCGTAACCATTTTTCGTCACGATAAGAATTTCTGAACCTTCCTCTAACACTTCCATACCAACAACTTCATCATTAGAGGATAGGGTAATCCCTTTAACACCAGTAGCTGTTCTACCCATAGAGCGAACATCTGTCTCTGGGAAACGGATTAGAAGCCCATTTTTAGTTCCAATGATAATTTCCTTGTTACCGTCAGTGAGACGTACAGAAATCAATTCATCTCCATCTCTTAGGTTAACGGCAATTAGCCCGTTATTCCTGATATTTGCAAATGATGATAGCGGAGAACGTTTTGATATTCCTTCCTTAGTCGTGAAGAATAGGAACCAATCATCGACAAATTCTGAGACTGGTATGATAGCATTCACCCATTCATCCTTCTCTACTCCAAGGAGGTTGATAATCGGAATCCCCTTGGCTGTGCGGCTGAATTCAGGGATTTCATAGCCTTTAAGGCGATATACCTTCCCTTTATTCGTAAAGAATAGAATCGTATCATGAGTGGAAGTTGTGCTAAGCTGTTCCACAAAGTCATCTTCATTTGTTCCCATACCTTGAATACCGCGGCCACCGCGTTTTTGAGCGCGATAAGTAGACGCAGGCAATCTCTTAATATAACCGTTATGAGTTAGTGTGATGATGATATTTTCTTCTGGAATTAAATCTTCATCCTCGATATTTTCAATTCCGCCCGCTACAATTTCTGTACGGCGTTTGTCATTGAAACGCTCTTTTACTTCAAGGAGCTCCTCACGGATAATATCAAGCAGCTTTTCTTCATCAGCTAAAATAGATTTTAACTCGGCAATCAATGCTACTAATTCCTTGTATTCTTCCTCTATCTTTTCTCTTTCAAGTCCAGTTAATCTTTGCAGACGCATGTCCAAGATTGCCTGAGCTTGCTTTTCTGACAGATTGAAATTGCTCATTAATCCTTCTCTAGCAATATCTGTTGTTCTAGAACCGCGAATTAAGGCAATTACTTCATCTAAATGATCAAGTGCAATGCGCAAGCCCTCTAATATATGAGCGCGCGCTTCTGCTTTTCTCAACTCAAATTCAGTACGGCGGCGAATGATAACCTTTTGATGATCCAAATAATAAACAAGGCATTGCTTTAAGTTAAGCACTTTAGGCTGTCCGTCCACTAGCGCAAGCAAGTTAATACCAAAGCTTGTCTGCATTGCTGTGTGCTTATATAAGTTGTTCAGCAGCACATTAGCATTTGCATCCTTGCGAACTTCAATAACAACCCTCATTCCATTACGGTCTGATTCATCTCTTAAGTCTGTAATACCATCAATCTTCTTATCCCTAACCAACTCAGCAATTCGCTCTACTAGACGAGCTTTATTAACCTGATAAGGGATTTCTTTGACGATTATTACTTCTTTACCATTCGGCTTTACTTCGATTTCCACTTTTGCTCTAACAATGATAGAGCCTCTGCCTGTCTCGTAAGCCTTTCTGATGCCAGATCTCCCGACAATCATTCCACTTGTAGGGAAGTCAGGACCAGGTATTATTTCCATCAATTCGGGAATTGTAATATCAGAGTTTCTGCTGACAGCCAAAACACCGTCAATAACCTCTCCTAACTGATGCGGCGGTATGTTTGTAGCCATACCAACTGCAATCCCGCTTGTTCCGTTTACCAAAAGGTTTGGGAAACGGGATGGTAAAACAACAGGTTCCTTTTCTTCTCCATCGAAGTTTTCTGTGTAGTCGATAGTATCCTTGTTGATATCCCTTAACAGCTCCATCGCTATTTTGGACATTCTTGCTTCCGTATAACGCATCGCTGCAGCAGAATCGCCATCAACTGAACCGAAGTTACCGTGACCATCTACCAACATATAACGGTAGTTGAAATCCTGCGCCATACGAACCATTGTTTCATATACAGCACTATCACCGTGGGGATGGTACTTACCAATTACTTCCCCAACAATACGAGCAGATTTCTTAAACGGTTTGTCAGAATGCATTCCTAAATCGTGCATAGCATATAATATCCGGCGGTGAACAGGTTTAAGTCCATCTCGAACATCTGGAAGTGCACGGGAAACAATGACACTCATCGCATAATCCAAGAAGGATGTACGCATTTCCTTGCTTATATTTATTTCTTTAATTTGAGAATTCGGCATATCAGCCATATAGGAACCTCCTTAAGCAAAGCGCAAGGTGCTAAATCTCCTTTAGCACCATAGTCATTCTTTTGCATTTATCTTAAACATCCAGGTTTTTCACATATACTGCATTTTCTTCGATAAAGTTTCTGCGTGGTTCTACTTTATCACCCATTAGCATTTCAAATGTCTCATCCGCTTCGATTGCGTCATCCAGGCTTACCTGCAGCAACACTCTTGTGGAAGGATCCATTGTCGTATCCCACAGCTGTTCTGCATTCATTTCCCCTAAACCTTTATAGCGTTGGATATTCGGTTTTGGTGATGCTGGCAATTTTTCAAGTACCTCAGCCAATTGGCGGTCATTATATGCATACTCAAGCTTTTTCCCTTGCTTGACACTGTAAAGCGGTGGTTGAGCAATATAAATATATCCAGCTTCTACAATTTTCCGCATATAGCGGTAGAAGAAAGTGAGCAGCAGTGTTCGAATATGTGCACCGTCAACGTCCGCATCTGTCATAATAACAACCTTATGATATCTAGCCTTTGAAATATCATAGTCGTCTCCAATTCCAGTACCAATAGCGGTAATCATAGAACGAACCTCATTATTGGATAAGATACGATCCAATCTAGCCTTTTCAACATTCAGGATTTTTCCTCTTAACGGCAGGATTGCCTGGAAATGCCGGTCTCTTCCTGATTTTGCTGAACCGCCTGCAGAATCACCCTCAACTATGAATAATTCGCTTATTGCAGGGTCTTTTGACGAGCAATCTGCTAATTTACCAGGTAAGCTGGAAACTTCAAGGGCGCTTTTTCTACGCGTTAACTCCCTTGCTTTTTTAGCAGCAATTCTAGCTCTCAATGCCATTTGACCTTTATCAACAATTTTCCTAGCTACTGAAGGATTTTCAAGCAAGAATTTCTCAAAATGATCAGCAAAGATTGTGTCAGTGATTGCCCGAACTTCTGAGTTGCCTAGTTTTGTCTTTGTTTGTCCTTCGAATTGCGGGTCAGGGTGCTTAATTGAAACGATAGCCACAATCCCTTCCCTGACATCTTCTCCTGAAAGGTTTGCTTCTGAATCCTTAAGCACTCCGTTTTTCCTTGCATAGTCATTAATTGCTCGAGTCAATGCAGTTTTAAAACCGGATTCATGTGTTCCGCCTTCGTGTGTATTGATATTATTAGCAAACGAGAAAATGTTGCCTGTGTAGCCATCGTTATATTGGAGTGAAACCTCGACAGTAATGCCGTCTTTTTCTCCTTCAATATAGATAGGCTCTTCAAACAGCACCTCTTTATTGCGGTTTAAATGCTCAACGTAGGACTTTATTCCACCTTCATAGTGATATTCCTTACGCTTCTCCATACCTTCTCTTGTATCTTCAATGGTAATTTTAATATTGCGATTCAAGAAGGCTAACTCTCTAATTCTGTTTGCCAATGTTTCATAATCATAGACGAGAGTTTCTTTGAAAATCTCACTATCCGGTTGGAATCTTGTTGTTGTACCTGTTACATCTGATTCACCGATAATCTTAAGATCTTCCTGAGGAACACCTTTTTTATATTGTTGGTAGTATATGTTCCCATCCCGGTGAACAAAAACTTCCAACTCGGATGAAAGGGCATTAACAACAGATGCACCTACACCATGAAGACCTCCGGATACTTTGTATCCTCCGCCACCAAATTTACCACCGGCGTGAAGTACTGTCATGATTACTTCAACTGCAGGTCTTCCCATCTTTTCATGAATCCCGACAGGAATACCACGTCCATTATCCTTAACTGTAATGCTGTTATCTTTTTCAATAATGACGTTGATTTCATCGCAGTAACCTGCCAGTGCTTCATCAATACTATTATCTACAATTTCCCATACAAGATGGTGCAAGCCTTTACCGCTTGTTGAACCAATATACATCCCTGGTCTTTTGCGGACCGCTTCTAACCCTTCAAGTACCTGTATCTGACTTTCATCATATGATTGTTGTTCCATTGGATCATGTTCCATTGACAAATTGATCACCTTACTTTCTATTGACATCCAAAAATTTACTCTTTGCTTATCCTATTAGACCTTAAAATTGCTAATACTCCTGAGCTGTCAGTCTGTATGATCGCCTTTTTAGTGTATTGGAAGCAATTGGAGAATAATAAATGGCATCTTTTGTTATAACAATAGATTTATAAGCTTTACTGTCGCCACTTATTGTTTTCTCTTTTTGCGTATTTAAAAATTCAGTTGTAATCTCAGAGGAACCAATTGTTTGTTTGTCTAAAATTGTAATGATATCTACAGTTCTTATAAGTACATTTTCACCAATATGAACGTACACTTTTTCACCTCAAAGCTATTGAATCTTTTTCATCGTTCCTGCTTCCACCTGGAATGTAGATGCTTCTTTTAATGTTTGATGATCAATTCCATCCACATTCGTAGTCGTCACGAATGTTTGTACCTTTCCTTGGATGGTATTCAAAAGATGAGATTGTCGATAATCATCTAATTCAGAGAGCACATCATCTAATAAAAGGATAGGATACTCACGGATCTCCGCATGTATGAGTTCGATTTCTGCCATTTTAATCGAAAGTGCTGTAGTTCTTTGCTGACCTTGTGAACCAAAAGTTTGAACATCTCTTCCATTTACGAAAAACAATAAATCATCTCGATGGGGACCGAACAAGGTCATACCTCGGTCAATCTCTCTTTTTTTCACACTGGCAAACTTTTCTTCGTATACTCTTCTCATTTTCGACAAATCTAGATCTTCTGATACATCTGCCGAGGGTTTATACTGAATTTGTAATGTCTCCAGTCCTCTTGAAATTCCTTTATGAATTGGGATTGCCCAATTTTCCAGAAGTTCCAGGAATTCAAAACGCTTTGATACTATCTTCACTGCCATATCAATAAACTGCTCTGTCAGTATTTCAAGCATTGTATGATCTGACTGTTTATTCATCTGCAGTTGTTTTAAGTAAGTGTTTCGCTGCTGCATAATCTTTTGGTACTGGCTCATATCGTGCAAATAAACAGGGGAAATCTGCCCGATTTCCATGTCAATAAATCTTCTTCTAATTTGAGGACTACCCTTAACAAGATTTAGGTCTTCCGGAGCAAACATCACAACATTCATATTGCCGATGTATTGGCTTAGCTTCCGTTGCTCAATATGATTGTACTTAGCTTTTTTTCCTTTTTTAGACACAACTAACTGCATGGGTAGCGGCCCATGTGCTTTTTTTAATCTACCTTCTATTTTAGCATAATCTGAGTCCCAGCGAATAAGATCTTTATCATTTGAAGTTCTGTGGGATTTTGCCATTGCTAAAACATAGATGGATTCCATGACATTTGTTTTGCCTTGCGCGTTTTCTCCCAGAATGACATTTACCTTATTCTCAAATTCCACTTCCAGGTGCTCGTAATTACGGTAATTCCTCAATTGCAGCTGCTCAATAAACATAAGGGATCATCCTTTTTTTACAGAACTGTAAATGTACCAATAGAGGGAATTTCAATCTTATCGCCTGACCTTAATTTTCTGCCTCTGCGCTGATCTTGTTCTCCATTGACAAATACTTCATGTTCACTTAAAAACCATTTTGCCATTCCTCCAGATTGGATAATATCTGCAACCTTCAAGAATTGGCCTAATGTTATATATTCCGTCTCAATTTTAATTTGATTGTTCATGTTTTCACTCTTTCAAGTTTAATCGTATCTCTTTATTTTACTAAATTATTTAACGATACACAAAGAAAACTGAAATATTTCTATAAATTAGTAGTATTCAGCACATTTTCAAGAGATTTTGACGAACATTTAGGCATTAAATTCGTCTATAAAAAACATTCATAATTCCTGCTTTGCCTAAATATATTATTCATGAAGGAAAATAGGATGCCCCTATGGGACACCCTATAAGCTTTAGGCAGCTGTTAATATGTTCGCACTGGAAGAATTAGCTGAAGGATAGAATCATCATTTAACGGATTGATTACAAACGGTCGCATAGCACCAGTGAAGTTAATTTTCACTTCCGTTCCTTCTAAAGCCTTTAAAGCATCCATCATATATTTGGCACTAAAAGATATTTTCAGTTCTTCACCTTGAATAGACTCGCTGATTAGCTCCTCTACAACTTTACCAATTTCAGGCGTAAAAGATGAAATTTCAATTACATCCTCTCCAATGGTGGAGAATTTAACGACATTATTCCGTCCTTCTCTTGCAAGCAAGGATGCACGATCAATAGATTGCAGGAATTCTTTTGCATTCACAACTATTTCCGTTTTGCTTTCTGTCGGAATTAGACGATTTGTGTCAGGATAATTCCCTTCAAGCAGGCGAGAGAAGAATAAGATATGCTTCGCCTTAAATAGAATTTGGTTTTCTGTCACAACAATCTCAACCGGTTCGTTATGGTCATCTAAAATACGGTTTAACTCATTTAAGCTTTTCCCAGGAATCACAATATTAAATGACTGTTCCGTATTTGAATCAATTTTTGCTTTTCTTAATGCAAGCCGATGGCTATCTGTTGCAATACAGATTAAGTCATCATTTTCAATCTTCCAGTTTACACCTGTCAACACCGGGCGTGTTTCTGAGGTGGACACTGCAAACACTGTTTGTTTGATAATGTTTTTTAGCAGGTCAGTTGGAATTTTAAAGATATTTTCTTCTGATATTTGAGGCAAATGTGGATATTCCTCAGAATCAAGACCGTTTAAGTTAAATTCCGATTTCCCTGAACGAATTACCGTTTGTAAGTTATCTACTTCAAGTTCTACTTGGCTAGTAGGAAGCTTTTTAACGATTTCACTAAAAAATTTAGCTTGCAGCACGATTGATCCAGGACGTTGAATTTCCACAATGACAGAATCATTTTCTTCTTTAGGAATAAAGGATTCAATAGAGATATCTGAATCACTTCCTGTTAATGTAACACCTTCTTCTGTTGCTACGATTTTTATCCCTGTCAGAATTGGAATTGTTGTTCTGCTAGTTATGGCTTTCATTACATCCTGTACACCTTGGACAAGATTATCTTTTTGGATGATAAATTTCATTAATTGATCCTCCGTTATCATTAGTTTTTTTATTGCGTATTTATAATAATATTTCTTTTAAAGATCGTAGTAATAGTAGTAGGCCCTGTTAATTTGTGAATAACTCGCTTTTTCAAAGGAAACACAGTCTATCCACATGTGGATAGACTGTGTCTAAGTTGGTTAAAGTTATGCACAGTATTCAGTTTTATACTTTTAAGAGCTCGTTGATTTCTTTTAGCTGTTTTTGCAAAAGCGAATCAGATACAAGGAGCTTTGAGATTTTTTCATGTGCATGGATAACTGTAGTATGATCTCTTCCGCCGAATTCTTCGCCGATCTTCGGAAGGGAAAAGTCTGTAAGTTCACGTGACAAGTACATGGCAATCTGTCTAGGAAAAGCGATGGATTTCGTTCTTTTTTTAGCCTTAAAATCCTCTAATTTCACACTGAAATGTTCCCCGACTACTTTTTGAATATCATGTATTGTTATGACGCGCGGCTTAGAGCTAGGGACAATATCTTTTAATGCTTCTGCCGCAAGATCTGCATTAATGTCTTTGTTGATTAAGGAGGAATATGCAACAACTCTTATAAGTGCACCTTCTAGTTCACGGATGTTGGAATCAATTTGATTCGCGATATAAAGCATGACTTCATTTGGAATGTCCAACCCATCAGCTTTTGCTTTCTTTCTAAGAATGGCAATCCTTGTTTCTAAGTCAGGCGGAGTTATATCCGTTATTAGTCCCCATTCAAACCGTGAACGAAGCCTGTCTTCCAAAGTTGGAATCTCCTTTGGCGGCCTGTCACTGGAGATAATGATTTGTTTGCTTTCCTCATGCAAAGTATTAAATGTATGGAAAAATTCTTCCTGTGTTGATTCTTTTCCAGCAAGAAACTGAATATCATCTATGAGAAGTACATCAACATTCCGGTATTTATCACGGAATTCTGCACCTTTATTGTCTCGAATACTATTAATGAACTCATTTGTAAACTTTTCCGAAGATAAATAAACAACCTTTGCTGAAGGATTATGATCTAAAACATAATGTCCGATTGCATGCATTAAGTGAGTTTTTCCAAGACCTACACCCCCGTAAATAAAAAGCGGGTTATAAGCTTTAGCCGGTGCTTCAGCTACTGCTAAAGAAGCAGCATGTGCAAAGCGGTTCCCAGAACCAATTACAAACGTATCAAAAGTATATTTAGAATTCAGTATTGTTTGTTCGGTTGTTTCTTCTTCTTTTTTCTTTTGTTTAGAGGAGATTTGAAGATCAAATTCTTCCTCCTTTTGGTTTTGAGGAATAATAAATTTTACACCAAGCTCTTCACCAGTTATTTCTTCAAGAATGTCCGAAATAAGCTGGGAATATCGTTCTTCCAACCAGTCTCGAGCAAATTCATTAGGAGCTGTTATGATTAGGCTGTCACCTTGAAGGGCATGTGCCTTCGTTGCTTTAAGCCATGTATCAAAGCTAGGTTTGCTGATTTTTTTTTCAATATTGCTTAACGCTTTATTCCATAGATCCGCAATATTTTCCAA